>CAZDTD010000001.1:0-110545 GCA_964507995.1 uncultured Pirellulales bacterium
TTAGGTGGGTCCCAATTCGGCGCCGACGTGGGTCCCTTTTACATGCCGATTTCCACTTTGCGGAACGAATCGCCCGAGGACTGGCTGGAAGAAGCACAGGCCCTGGGCACCTGGGCCGAGCCCCGCGAGGGCAAACAGGTCTACACCGGTCATACCTGGCGCGAGCGGGAGGGCCGCCTGCAGCGAGTGACCTTCCGGGTGGCCCCGCGGCTGATCGCCGCCGACGGTCGGCGGTCACTCGTGCCGGAGATAGAAATTGACACCTGGTGGACGAGCCTGGGGCCTCGCACGGCGTCGGCCGAAGAGGTGATCGAACTGTATCATCAGCATGGGACCAGCGAGCAGTTCCATTCGGAGCTCAAGACGGAGATGGATCTGGAGCGGTTGCCCAGCGGCAAGTTCGCCACCAACGCGTTGATGTCGGCGCTGGGCCAGGTGGCGTACAACGTCTTGCGGCTGTGCGATCAAGTGGCACTGGCGGAAGACCGGCCTCTGCCGCCACAAGGGAAGATGCCGCTGAGCCAGCCGGTCATCCGCCGTCACCTGCGGAGCGTGATCCAGGACCTGATGCACCTGGCGGCTCGCCTGACCCACCACGCTCGTCGCTTTGGCCTGGGGCTGTGGCGCGACAATCCGTGGCGATTCGTGTAGCAACGCTTGTATCATCGATTCACCCAACCCACAGCCGCGGGAACAGGCTGATCACCATAGAATACAAGGTCGACTCTTCACGGATTCAGGATAGACTCATGTGCCGTCAATGCGCCTCTGCACGCCACTTACAGCAATCCGCGAAATCCTTCCCAAAAAGTACTTGCGCCCATCCCGGGATCGCGCTAACCTGGACGCTGGTTGATTGTCGTTCTTGGAAAGGAGAAAGTGATGAGTCTGACAATTCGCAAAGCCATTGTGTTGGGATTGATCGGTTCAGTCCTTCTGCTGGGTAATATGCTGTTGGTGGCAACCTGGCTGGCAGAGAAGGGTGTAGTGGATTGGGCCCGGGGCATTTGGTCGGAATATCTCACCGGGACCGCCATCACGATCATCGTGGTCCTGCTGATACTGTTGGTGAGTCCGAGGGGTGGTGCTGGCAACTTAATCCGCAGGTGTCCGGTGTGTGACCATGTGCTGCTTAGTCGAGACAACTACTGCTCTGAATGCGGAAGCAAGATGGCTTGACAAGCTCGGTGTTTCCCGCTGCAATGCCGGTTGGAACAGGAGTAATGCGGTGAGCGATCCCGTTGTGTGACGCCGTTGCGATCCGCGGTCAGGGAACCTTCTGTGGTCGACAAGACGTCTGGAACCTCGTTCAGTGAACTGGGTGCGGCGGTATTGCCCAGGGGGCACATCGAGCTCGAATGGAGTTCTGTTGAGGACCCGATTGGCAGGGATCAACGGCTGCTCCAGGACGAACTATGGAAGCGGGTCAGGGAGGGCTACGAGTCGTTCCTGCTGTTCCTGGGTTTCTCCGACCGGTCGGTGCCGCTGTCGCCCTCGCTGGACTACTGGAGGAAGGTGACGGGGCGGTTCGCCGAGGGGCTGGTCAGGACGCCTGATCTGGAGGCTCTCCGGCACAAGGCAACCGTCGTTCTGGAAGATGCCGAAGCCGCCGAGATGCTCGACACGGCGCCCTTCATGCCGGGATTGGAGTATCTGAAGCGGGACCTGCTGGACAACCTGTGGTCTCTGCTGAACGCCACGTACCAACGGCAGATCAAGTCCTACGAAGGATCGGTCGCCGACTTCATTCGTGGCCTGAGCCCGAAGGTGCACCTCGTTGGCCGGGTCTTCTTCCATCTCGTGGAGAGTAAGAATGATGAGTATCCGTTCGCCTTTCTCGCCACCTATTCCACCGGCCTGGACCAGAAGAGCGGCTGCAAGCACGTTCCGCTGAAGCATCCCTTGGCCGAATACGGCTCCGACAGCAGGAAGCTGCTCGACCTGCTTGCCACCGTCCATCAGGCGGCTTCCGAGAGCCAGTTCCTCTCAGGAGCCCTGGATAGCGGCGAGATCTTCCATCCGCTGGCCCTCTCGGCCGGCGAAGCGTACACGATCCTGAAGGAGATCCCGATCTACGAGCGGGCCGGCATCCTGTGCCGCATCCCCAACTGGTGGAAGAACCGAGCGGCGGGTCTTCGCCTGAATATCCAGATTGGGGAGGCCCGGCCCAGCGCGCTGGGAATGGACGCGATTCTCGATTTCAACGCCGGATTGCTGCTGGGCGACGCGGCTATCTCCGAAGAGGAGGCCCGAAGGCTGTTAGACGAATCCGAGGGCTTGGCTTTCATCAAAGGCAAATGGGTGGAGGTGGACCGGGAGAAGCTCGAACAGACCCTGCGTGCCTATGAGAAGGCGCAGGCCCTGATGGCCGAGGAGGACTTGACCCTGCGCGAGGCCATGCGTCTGCAACTGGACGCGGACAGGGCCTTGGGCTTGTCCGAAGAAGACGTCGAGGTGGAGGTCTCGCAGGGGCAATGGCTCGAGTCTGTGGTCGCACGGCTCCGCGATCCACGACGAATGGATTCTGTCCGACTTCCCGGCCGGTTCAAGGCTACACTGAGGCCCTATCAACGCCAGGGTGTGGACTGGCTGTGTTTCCTGGATGCATTGCAGTTCGGGGCCCTGCTGGCCGACGACATGGGCTTGGGAAAAACGGTGGAACTGCTGGCCATGCTCAGCGTTCGGACAGCCGCCCAATCGAGGCAAGGGCCAAAGACAAGCCTGCTGATCCTGCCAGCCTCACTGATCGGCAACTGGACCGGCGAGATCGAGCGGTTCCTGCCATCCCTGAGGTGCTTTGTGGCCCATCCATCCGGCGGGGCTGACAAGGATGTGCTGAAACGGGGCCCGGCACTGGATAACGTCGATTTGGTGATTACCACGTACGGCCTGTGCCAGAAATACACTTGGCTCCAGAACGTCCAGTGGGACCTTGTCGTGCTGGATGAGGCGCAGGCGATCAAGAATCCCGGCACCAAGCAGACGCGAGCGGTAAAGAAGCTGCACGCCAGGAATCGGATCGTCATGACGGGCACGCCGATCGAGAATCGCCTGTCCGACCTGTGGTCGCTGTTCGATTTCCTCAATCCCGGACTGCTGGGCACTGTCGAGGAGTTCGGCGGCTTCAGCAGGAAGCTCAATCGGGATTCGAGCGGCTACGCTCGGCTCAAAAAGGTCGTAGGTCCGTACATCCTGCGAAGGCTCAAAACGGATAAGACCGTGATCTCCGACCTGCCTGACAAGATCGAGATGAAGACCTACGCGGAGCTGAGTCGCAAGCAAGTCGTTCTGTATCAGGATCTGGTCGAGCAGCTTCGGCAGGTATTGGAGGAACAGCCGGACGGCATTCGGAGAAAGGGCCTGATCCTCGCATCGCTCACGAAGTTCAAGCAACTGTGCAATCACCCGGACCAGTACCTGGGCCAAGATGGATTCGCGGAGCCCGACAGCGGCAAGTTCCAGCGGCTCCGCCCAATCTGCGAGACGATCTTCGAGAAAAGAGAAAAGATGCTGGTCTTCACCCAGTTCAAGGAGATGACGGAACCTCTGAAGGGATTCCTCGATAGGATTTTCGGGCACGAGGGCCTGGTCTTGCATGGCGGCACACCAGTAGGCAAACGCCGGCAGATGATCGAGCGGTTCCAGAGCGATGAATACACGCCCTTCATGGTCCTGTCGCTCAAGGCGGGCGGCGTCGGACTGAATCTGACGGCCGCTAATCACGTGGTGCACTTCGACCGCTGGTGGAACCCCGCCGTGGAGGATCAGGCGACGGACCGGGCCTTTCGCATTGGGCAGCAGAAGAACGTGGTGGTCCACAAATTCGTCACCAAGGGCACGGTCGAGGAGAAGATCGATCAGATGCTGGCGGAGAAGGCCGAACTGTCGCGTCAGATCATCCCGGACTCCGGCGAGGCGTGGATTACCGAAATGGACGACAGAGAGCTGATCAGGCTGTTCACGCTATCCCTATAGAGGATGTCCCATGGCATACTACAACTACTACGGTTACCCCCGCTATGTGTCCGTTGGTGAGAAGAGGGCCAAAGCACGGCGCAAGCTCGAACAATTGAAGAAGAAACACCCGGATATTCGCCCGGTTGTCATTGAAGGCAACACCCTGGTCCGCACGTGGTGGGGCAAGGCGTGGAACGGCAATCTCACCAAGTATGCCGATTATTCGAATCGGGTCGGACGAGGGCGCAGTTACGTGCGGCATGGGGCGGTCCTGGACCTGCAGATTAGCCCCGGTCAGGTCAATGCGCTGGTGCAAGGCAGCCGACAGAGCCCTTACATCGTGACCATGCAG
Organism: uncultured Pirellulales bacterium; assembly: GCA_964507995.1. Classification (GTDB taxonomy): domain Bacteria; phylum Planctomycetota; class Phycisphaerae; order Sedimentisphaerales; family Anaerobacaceae; genus PLanc-01. Next base: position 4,310 of record CAZDTD010000001.1, read on the forward strand.
ATCAAGCCCATAAGCAAGGCCATCTGGACAGAGATCCGAGCCGCCTGCGAGGGTCAGCTCGCCTCCCTGCAGGAACTGCTGGAGGGCCGGTTCCCCAAGGGCTTGGCGGAGTTGTTCACGGCCAAGGGCAGCGGCCTGTTTCCCTCGCCGAAGGAGATTGAATTCAAGTGCAGTTGCCCCGACTGGGCCTACATGTGCAAGCACGTCGCCGCCGTCCTCTACGGCATAGGGACGCGGCTGGACGAGGACCCGAGCCTGTTCTTCGTCCTGCGCAAGATGAAGATGGACGACCTCATCACCCAAGCCGTCCGCGACAAGTCCGAAAGGTTGCTGAAACAGGCGAAGAAGAAGACCTCCCGCGTGATCGACGACGCCGATCTGGGGGACGTGTTCGGGATCGATCTGGAGTCCGCTGGAGTGGCAGAGAATGAGGGCTCCGGGGCCACGACCGTCGAGGCCGGCATCGCGGCGAAAGCCCGGCGCAGGGCTCCCGCCAAGAAGGCGATGAAGAAGCGGACAACGAAGAAGGCCAAAACGGTCGTCAAGAAGACAAAGCGTGGCAGCCGTGCCAAGATGAAGAAATAGGCTTCGCGTGAGTATGCAGCGTGATTCACTGAAGGTCGCAGCCCCCTCAGGGGCATCCTTGTTCCAATGGCCTTGCGCATGGACAACGGCAGGTATAACCTGCATGGGTTCTATGAGAATGCATCAGGCGGCTGGAGACACCATGAAATGGGTCTTTGGTGGCACTTGCGGGGCTGCTCGTCGATAACCACGGCGTAGCTCGGGCCGCGGAAAGGGCCCCTAATTGACAAGGGATTTGCCCTCCGAATCAGCTTCGTCGCACCACATAGGGAAACCCATCTACCAGGACAGTGTTGCCGCTCAATCTACCTTCTTGTGTGCAGGAAGTGCATGATGACCAGGTTCTTGGTGCCAACCGTAAAGCTTATAAGGGCTGCCTTCTTCTTTTAACAATGCCCCGACACCAAGGTCCCGTGTCGATGGTTGTTTTCCGTGCAACAAAACGAGGTAGAAATAGGCAGTGCCAGAATCAAACAAGATCGACTTTGACCACAGGCGAATCAGCGAGCTCTCTGACTTCACAGAGGTGGTTGAAATGTTCTTTCCAGGCAGTCGCAACCAACGGCATGCGGCAGCGTGCATTGTCTTCGTGGAAAAAAGCGTCTGAAAGGGGGCCAGGAGACGCGCCGAAAAGGGGGCCACCTAAGCCACATACCATAGCGTCCACGGTGACGCTGTCAACCAGATCCTCCAGGCTCGCCCGTGACGGCGAGCCGTCCGGCAACACTCAGGCCGGCTTGTCCTTGCCCTTCTCCAGGCTGGACTTGAGCCGGTAACTGTCCCCCACGATCTCCAGGATATGCACGTGGTGCGTCAGCCGGTCCAGCAACGCCCCGGCCAATCGCTCATCGTTGGCGAACACCTGGGGCCAATCGGCAAACGGCAGGTTCGTCGTCACGATCAGGCTCGTCTGCTCATAGCACTGGCTGAAGAAGCCGAACAGGTGTTCGGCGCCCATTCGATCCAGCGGGAGGTAACCCAGCTCATCCACAATGACCAGATCGCACCGCCGGATCGTCTTTTCCAGTCTCAGGATCGTTCGTTCCTGGCGGGCCTCCACGTAGGTGTTGACCAGCCGTGCGGCGGTGAAGAACTTCACCGCATGGCCCCGCCGGCAGGCCTCCCGGCCGAACGCGATCACCAGATGCGTTTTCCCCACGCCGGGCGGGCCGGTAATCACCAGATTGGTCTTGCTGGCCAGGAATTGGCACAGGGCCAGATCCAGCACGTACTTCTTGTTCAGTTTCGGCACATCGGCGAAGCGATAGTCCGAGAGTTCCTTGACCATCGGGAACTCGGCCTGCTTGAGCCGCCGCTCGATCGCCACGGCGGTGCGGCGCTGGATCTCCAACTCCGCCAGTTGCTGCAGGAAGTCCTCGTAAGAGGCGTTCGCCTGGCTGCACTTGCGGGCCAGGGCCTCGTATTCAACCCGCATGGTCGGCAGCTTGAGCGTCTTGAGGTAGCTGTCCAGGAGCAATCGTTCGCCGCTCATACCAGCACCTCCTCTCGGCTCCGGAGTTGGTCGTAGATCGCCACATCCCGGATCCCGCTGTCTTGCGGGATCAGCTCCGGCCGGTCCGAGAGATCCAACCGACGCCGGGGCGTTAGCGGTTCGTTACGCAGAACGTTCAGAACCGCGTCCTCACTGAACGCACGCCGTTGCACGCACAGGTCCACCGCCGCCTGAACCTGCTCGGATGGATACTTCGTCAACAGCAGCAGGACCTGGATGTACCGCAACGTGCCATCCTGTGGGTAGCGGTACTCCAATTCCTTCCGCATCCAGGCGAATGACTCGCCCCAGGGTTGGCCCTTGAAGGGACGGGCGTTGTCCAGGCTCCCGGGCTTACGCTCCAGGAGCTTGAGATAGTGATGCGGATCCAGGATGAACTGCCCGGTCCTGTAACAGCGTGGGTGAACCGCCACCTCCTGATGGCCGCACACGATGCGGACGCGGTCTACGAAGATCTCGATCAGACAGGGGTGATACGCCCATTCCACCGGCACCGAGTATCGCACGTTGTCGGCACGGACCAGGGCATGACTATCCACGAAGGTACACCGGCGACAACAGGCCGCAAAGCGTTCCGATTGCAGGGCCAGCAGGCAGGGCTTCTCCTGGTCGAACAGCTCGCCCACGGTCTTGCCCCCATGGACTTGCGGACCAGGGCGACGGAGGTCATCCTGGCAGTCGTCGAAGAGCTTGCCGGCCAACTGGGCCAGGCTGTCCACCTGCGGCACGGGCGACAGGTACGTCCGCTCACTGCGTTTACAGGCGTTCTCCACGTCGCCCTTCTCGTTGCCTTTGGCGACGTTGCAGAACCGCGTCTCGAACAGATACCACGCCCGCAATTCCAGAAACCGCTTCGTGAGCCGGCGGTTCTGGCCCTTGCCCACGTAGATCACCGCACACTTGAGGTTGTCGTAGGCAATCCGGCGGGGCACCCCGCCAAAGTACTCGAACGCCCGCACGTGACCATCCAGGAACGACGCGAGATCCGCCTTCTCATACGGATACACAAATGTGGCCTTCGAGTAGCACAGCCGCATGACGAAGAACTGGCACTTCCGCTCGACGCCGTTCTCGAAGATCCACCCCTCATGCCAGTCCACCTGGGCCTCTTCCCCCGGCTCGAACTCCAGGGGCATGAACACCTCCTTCTGCCGGTGGGCCGCCTCTCGGACATAACGTTGCACGGTCCCGTAATGTCCTGTGAAACCATACTCGTCCCGCAGCCGTTCATAGATCCGCTGCGCCGTCTGCCGTTGCCTGGGACGCGTCTTGGCGTTCTGCTCCAGCCACGCGTCGATGATCCCCTGGACCGGATCGAGCACCGGATGTGCCCGAGGCTCGCTCAGCCGATACCCTGGCGGAAGCCGATACGCCAAGGCCTTCGCGATCGTCTTACGCGAATGCCCCAACTCATCCGCCGTCTTCCGCTGGCTGAGCCCTTCGATCAATACCTTCCGCCGAATCAACTCATAGTGTTCCACCGCCAACATCCCTTCTGACCCCGGCATCTGGAACCATCTCCAGATACCACACGTCGGTCAATTGCGGTGGTCCCTCTTCCGGCGCTTTTCCCCCTCTAAAACTCCCCTCTCCTGGCCCCCTTTCAGACGCTTTTTTCCAAGCCTGCTAGGAGCAAGTTGGCGGACTCTTGAAACGCAGCCAGAGGGCCGTCCGATGGGTTGGATGAGAAAGTTGACGCTTCTGGACGATGCCGTGCGGGGTTTCGGGGGTGCTGCCGCAACGGGGTGGGTCGGCGCAACTGGCCAAAGGCAGCACTCTGTTGGGATGCATCATCCGGGCGGCGAACGCCGCCACCTGTTTGGCGTAGGCGAAGGTCTCGCCGAAGCCGTAGCCGAAGCCAAACAGGATGCTTGGAATGGATCAACCCAAGCTGGGGCGCGCAACAAAATGCGCAACAACGACCTTCGGTTTGCCTTCGGTCACGCTTCGGTCGCGCTACGGTCAGCGTCATAAGTCCTTATTTGACAAGCATAAACCATTTATTGACAAATACTTACAAAAGGCGAGTTCGGACTGAAAATCCGTGTGTCGCGGGTTCAACTCCCGCCCTGCCCATTGCTGTAAGTTGAGGGCTGACAATCGTTTACGGTTGCCAGCCTTTTTTGTTGGTCGCGAGAAAATGCCCTTTTGCGTCACTTTTGCGTCACTCATTTTTTCGCACCTCCAGGATTTCGTTCAGGACCCGGCTGGCAGAGGCCATGTCTTCCGGCCGAACGGTCAGGTAGTATTTCCTGGTAGTGGAGATATTCGAGTGCCCGGCGAGCTGCTGGACGACCTGGATCGGAAGGCGTTGCGCCCAGTTCGTGATCGCCGATCTCCGCAGGTCGTGAAGCGTGCATGGGGCAATACCTGAGCGACGGCGGATTACGTCGAAGTCCCGACCCAGGTTGTTTACCGTGTCCGACCTCGCGTTCCATCGACCCGCGTTTTCCCGCCGTTTGATCTGTCTGAAGCGTTCAGGACTGATGAAGACATATGGGAAGCCTTCCTTAGACTCTGCCTGAATGTCAGCCAGCAACTGTGTTGCCTCGGCTGACATAGGGACCACTCGGTTCTCATGATCCTTTGGCTCCCATTCGACCAAATGGTGCGAGGACGGTTTTGTCTGGACGTGGATTCGCTGATTCTCGAAGTCAATGTCCGCCCACGTCAGGTTCAGTACTTCACCCCTTCGCAGGCCGCTGCCATATGCCACGGACAGGAGCGCACGCCACCACGCGCCCGGCGTGGCGGCTAAAAGCACCCGGTACTCTCCAGCCGAGACGTAGCGAAGGCTCTTGCTGGCCTTCTTCCGTTGCCTGATCCTTCCGAAGGGATTCGTGCCCCGTGGGGTACAAATAACCATCTCGGCATAACGCGAGCGATTCCAAGGAGTTGACGCAGGAATCAAGGGCGAAAATGACATGGGAGAGTGGAGGCATCGCGCGTCATCCGCCTGCAAAAGCTGCCTGGAAAGGCATTTCTGATGTACAAGTCGCCCCTTGAGCGCGCACTGTCTCCGCGAGAACGGTAAGGCCGGAGAAGTGTCACGCGGCCTTGCGATGGTATGACTTCAGCAGTCCGCCCAGACATTCGATACAGATGATCTCGCCCTGGTTCCCTTCGTGCTGTGGCTCGATGATCTTGTTGATGCCCTGGTGAATCCTCTCATGATGATAGTACTTGAGATACTCGGTCAGGACGTACCGCAGTTGCTCTTCGGAGAAGAGGATCAGGTGATCGAGACACTCCTCTTTGACGGATCGCACGAAGCGTTCCGCGTGGGCGTTCAAATTCGGACTACGCGGTGGCAGTCTAACTGGCTCCACACCGGCAGCTTTGAGAATACTCTCGAACTTGGCCGTATACAGCGGGTCGCGATCGTGGATCAGACACCTCTTGCCAGCCAGAAAGCCACCCTCACCGCTGACATTGCGAGCAATCTGCTCCATCCAGGGACCGTTGGGTTGGGCATGGAGGCCGAGGATCTCTACTTTGCGAGTAGCCACGTCCATGGCGAAGAGCACCATGCAACGGACGAGCTTGCCTCTGACCAGCAGTTCGACTGAGAAGAAATCACACGCCGCCAGAACGTTCCAGTGGCTCTTGATGAACTCCTTCCAGGTGGTCTTGCGGGTCAGGTCCGGTTCCGGATCATAGCCGTTCTCGACGAGGATGTTCTTAACCGTAGTCTCACCAATCTTGTATCCGACGTAGACGATGTAATCCCGAATTCGGGTGTAGCCCCAGTGCGGATTCTCCTTCTTGAATCGGATCACGAGATCGATGATCTCCTGTGAGATTCTCGGCCGGCCTGGGTTCTGGCAGTTCTCGCTACCGTCATACTTCCGGGCGATGAGCTTGCGATACCAACCGAGCACTGTCTCCGGCGTGAACAAGATCGTAGTGGCCTCCAGGAGTCCCCGCGTCAGGCGTTTGGCCTTCACAGCCAACCTGGTCCTCTGGTGGTTGTCCAGCAGGATGCGTTTGTCCTTCTCCTGTTGTTCTCTCAGGACCCTCACCTGCTCCTTGAGATAGTCGATCGCTCTCCAGAGTTCCTGGTCAAGGCAGTACGCCAAGCAGGTCAGCATCGTGAGCCATAGATGTCGTTTCATAGCCCGCAGAAGCTAACGGACTGTGGGTTGGCAGGCAAGCGCTTTCGTTCGGTCATGACGCAACTCAAGGTGATGACGATACTTACGCTCGGATAATATTTGCACCCTACGACATTTTTCGGGATAGGCATTTACGCCTGTCCTTCTTCATTTGGTCGGACGCGTCTTTTCAGCCTGCACCTGTCGGCTCTGTCTTGCGGCGGATCGTCCATCGCATCGCGGGAATCCTCATTCCAGAACGGAATGGGGCAGCCACACGGACGTGAGAGGAGGTGGATAACGGCATGCCAGGATCTTCTCCAGTCGGTCGAGGTCGATCCCGATCCGCTGGCAGACTTGCTGGAATCTGCCGCTGCCGCGCCTCTGGGACAGCAGTGCCCAAAGCAGGTGATGTTCCTCGACAGACGCCGCGCCGGCCATCGACGCAATCTGCCGGGCGCTCTGCTGGCAATCGCTGTACCCTTGTGTAACGGACGGCTTGCCGGAGAAAGACCTGGCTTGGACCATGCCGGCGATTCTGTCACGAAGATCATCCCGACTCCAGCCCGCCTGCTCGAACGACCAGGACAAGACCTCTCCCCCGGCGACAATGCAGCCATAGAAGAGGAACAGGGTCTCAATCAGTTCGCATCTCTTGTTCCTGGCTAGTTGCTCCGCGGCCAGAAAGGCCTGTTTGACCACGGGCGTCAACGGACTACTCATGGGTGTGATCGGACCGTACGGGGGACGCGCCGCGCCGACATCGATCGCACAGACTTGCGGCTCGCCCAGCAACTGCGCCTCAGCGGACCACATCGCCTGGGCGAAACTGAGTCGGGTTTGGCGCTGCCCCGGTCCCTCGACGAAAGCGGTGCATTCGACGAGAAGGAGGCTGCCTGTCTGTATCTGACGGCGTAGAAACTCCCGATCGCGGATCACCATGCGACCTGTGGGCAGAGCTCCTGTCCAACAGCCTGCGAACGCGTGGCGAGGAGATTCATCCACCCCGCCGGTCAAGACGATCAGCGGCAACAAGCCGGCGTTTTCGAGACAACCGGCCATGAGCAGAGCCAGGTCGACGCAGGTCGCCTCGCCCTCTGGCTTGACGGCGGCCATCGACAGGATGCGGTGTACAGGCTTGATGTTCTGGAAGATCTGTTTGCCTTCGGGGGGACACCAGCGCAGCGCGCAATCGTCCTTCAGGTACTCGTAGATCGCGCGAAAAGCCAGTTCGGTCGCATCCTTGCCTCCGGAACGAACCAGGGCCTTCAACGAGGGGAAGCTGGTTTGCGCCCCGATGCGTTCGTGTGCCCTGCGTGCAATGTCCTCGACGGTCGCGTGGTCGGGCGACACGAATGCGGCCAGCGTCTTGAGGGCGGAATCTTCATACGACCAGGACCAGCCCGGAAGGATAGCGATCTCCCGCGAGACACTCACGCTTGGCTTCTCATGGACCCGAATGCTCAGTTCCCCACGACCGGGCGAGGAGCAGGCCTCCAGTCGATCTGCGTCCAGACGCATCCAGACGGTCCTCAGCAACACAGTCGCTCTCGCATCCATCTCGGGAACGTCAAGGAGGACCGGGTCGCCGTAAGCCTTGATGAGTAACTCCAGTCGCCAGGAGGGGGACCGCCGTGCCGTGAGATTGTATGCCCGCAGAGGACCAACGACAGGCAGGCCGCAGTGATAGGCAGCATAGTTGATGGCCTTCGCATGCGGCCCGGAAACGAGAACGCCATCCGACTGGATCAGCAGCCAAGTCTTTGGCACAATCGTCCAGATGGTGTCGCCCGACTGGACAGGGGTGCCTGGCACAAACTCCCTGGGGCTTCCTTTCTGGATGAGCCCGCCAGCGAGGTGGGTGCCGTGTTTGCTCGACAGATCTTCGATGTGCCACGTTCCGTTCGCCCGCCAGAGACGGCAGTGCCGACGACTGACCCGCAGATCGGGATTGAGGTCAAGAGCCGGCGCCTGGCTCGGGTCCTCCACGTCGCAACGGCCTACGACGATCTCGTCGTCAGGGAGTGTGCAGACATGGCCCTCCCGCCCATGGGGACTGGCCAGGATGATGCCCTGAGTTCCACTGTTGTCTCTGTTGCGCATAGCGATTGCACCTGCGCGCCGAAGCCGTTGTCGTCGGCGACCGGTTCCAGCAACGCGTCAAAACGTTCCACCTCGGTAGCACAGAAAGGCCAGCTTGTCATCCTGGATCGTCACTTCAATAGCAGGCCAGGTAGCCGCAGTGGACGAGAGCATCAGGTTCAGGAGCGGAACCTCGATCAATCGTTCCACCGTTCGATAGACTTCCCGCGCGCCGTACTCCTCACTGTATGCCTGACTGGCGACGACGTCCGCCACCGATCCCGTGAAGTGGACGGGTTTGTGATACTTGTTCGCGGACATCTGTGAGATTTCATCGAGCCTTCGTCTCAGGATTGTCCGGACGTCGCGCAAATCGAGGGGACGGAAGGCAATCTGCTCGTCGATACGGTTGAGGAACTCCTTGCGAAACCGTTTCTCCACTGCATCGAACACCAGGCGTCTGGACTCCGGAGTGTCTTTATGGCAAAAGCCGAAGTCCCGATCCGCAGGAAGGTTGGAGGTCATAATGAAGATAGCGTGCCGTGCATCCGCTAGGCACCCCTTGGCGTCTGTGAGCCGGCCTTCGTCAAAGACCTGGAGGAACACGTCCATGATGCGAGGATGCGCCTTCTCGACCTCGTCCAACAGCACGACCGAATAGGGTCTGCTGCGCAGCCGTCCCGTGAGCTGCCCCTCCGCTTCATGGCCAATATACCCAGGCGGAGACCCGACCAGGCGGGCCACGCTGTGTTCCTCCATGTACTCCGACATGTCGAGTCGAATCATATCCTGCTCGGACCCAAACAGGAAGGTGGCCAGCAAACGAGCCAACTCGGTCTTGCCCACGCCGGTAGGCCCGAGAAACAGGAAGACACCCAGCGGACCTCGCCTTTCATTGAACCCGGTCTGTGCCAGCAACAGACGTTGACAGACACGATCGATGGCGCTGTCCTGTCCGATGATTCGGCTCTTGAGGAACTGGGCCATTTCCAGGAATCGGGAACGGCTCATCCCCTGCGTGTGTCGGAGCAGTACCTCAGCAGGGACCCCGAGCTTCTCGGCCAGCACCTGCGCGATGGACTCCACGGTGACTTCTCCCACCGGCGGCCCCAGTTCGGCGAGCACCGGTTCCTCATGGGAATCGTCGGGATTCCAGCGAACACTGAGGGTCGGAATCTGCATCTGCGCCCCGGCAGCGTCGAGTAGATCGATGGCCTTGTCGGGCAAGCGGTGATCGCAGTCGAATCGCACAGACAGATCGACCGCGGCCTCCAGGACAGCGTCGCTGAACGTGACTCCGTGGTGCTCCTGGAGCATGTCGCGCAGGCCGTGGAGGATCGCCAGCGTCTCATCGCGGCTGGGCTCCGTCACCAGAACCTTGGCGAACCGTCGCTCCAGAGCGGAATCTGCTTCTATATGCCGTCGGTACTCGTGGGTGGTCGTGGCACCGATGCACCGCACATCGCCGCGCGCCAGCGCGGGCTTGAGAATATTCGCAGCGTCCAGGCCTCCTTCTGCGTTGCCGGCGCCCACCACGGTGTGCAACTCGTCGAGGAACAACAGCACCTCCGGGTGTGCACGGCACTCATCGAGCAGGCCGCAGAGTCGCTGTTCGAAGTCGCCTCGGTACTTGGCTCCGGCTACCAGGGAGCCCATGTTCAGCGCAACGATGCGCTTGCCGCCCAACACCTCCGGATTCTTGCCCTGCACGGCCCGCAGCGCCAGCGCTTCGACGATGGCGGTCTTGCCCACCCCTGCCTCTCCCACGAGCACCGGGTTGTTCTTCGACTGCCGAGCCAGGGTGCGCAACACCTGAAGAATCTCGTTCCGCCGGCCGATGACCGGCCTGAGGCGCCCTGCCTGCGCTTGGGCGGTCAAATCGATCCCAAGAGCGTCCAGGAACGGGGTCTGCGACTTGGTTTTGGCTTGGTCGGCTGCAGCGGCGTTGCGATCGTGCTGGCGCGATCTTCGACTCTCCAGATACTCCCTGGTCATGCGAGCCAGCGTAGGGAGATCCACTCTCCTTTCCGCCAGGAGCTGGCACCCAATCGAGTCCTCCTCCTGAAGAATCGCCAGGAACAGATGGCCGCAGTGGAGCTCGTTTGCTCCCATCTGTGCCGCGATGGCCTCCATCCGACTGAAGAGCTGGCGCGATCGTGGGGAACGATGGATATCGTCCCCTTCTCGGTGTTCGTAGGTGCCCAGCCCCAGGCGGTCGCGCAGGTCCCGGCGGAAGCGGTCCGGATCGAGGTGAACGGCTTCGAGAATGTCCGGAACGAGCGATAGCTCGGACCGCACGTCGGCCGGGTCGGTCCCCTGCAGGGTCATGTTCTTGGCCAATCCGGCCAGCGAGACCTGCTTCAGTTTCGTCAGCGCCGCGAGAAAATGCTCCGGCTCCACCTTCTCTCTCTTCGCGTAGGGAGCTTCCAAGCAAGCCAATTGCCAGGTGAGGTTGAGGGCCAGCGATAACTGCACCGCGATTTCTCCTTGTCAAGGCGCCGCTGCGGGACGAGAGGCACGAGGATTGTCGCGGAGTCTGCCATCGGGCTCCAGGCACCAGCTCCGCGTGCATCGGTCAGCCATGCCGATGAATCGGTCCAAGCCGCAACGCATAAAGCCCCGCCGGGACGTCCTGAAACTCAGCCACTACGTATTCGTCTTCCCCCACAGACTCGAACTCCGCCGCCAGAACCTTCCCGTCGGGACGGTGTGGCAGCAACAAAGCCAGCGCCGGCGGCTCCTGTCCCTCTTCGGGCCAAAACTTGACCCACATCCGACCTCGGCCGTCCACCGCAGTCTGTAGCATTTGACGGCCCCCGTGCCATACATCCGAGCTGGCCGACTGAGGCCGCCGTGCGTCAATTTCGACCGCGGCCACGAGCTCAGCGACCGCTTCAGCATCACGGTCTTCTGATAAGAACAGGCTGCTCTTCTCCAGATGCTCCTGCAACGCTTTCTGCTCCTCCGGCGTACCCACGCCGACATAGGCGGGATGAAGCTTGAACTGCCAATCGGCAGGCAGAACCCCGTGCGCGAGGGACGCAACGTCGTGACTTTGATCGATCAGCACTTTGAGACTGACCTCGATTTCCTCCTGCAACGCTTGTAGCCACTGGCCAACCCTGGCTGCGAGAGAGGGTTTTGCCTCGGCCACCTCGTGCAGACTCCTGACCAATTGCGACTGCCGGCATAGGCGTCCGTGTTCTGCCGCAGTCCAGGAGTTCCACACCGTGGTGAAACCCTTTCGCAGATAGCGCAGCGCCTGGACGCGCTGCGCGCACGCGGGACAATCCGCCAGATGCAGGTCGGTCGTCAGTTGCTCCTGATCGGAGACGCGGTCAGCAACGTATCGCAGCAATATGCTTTCGTCAGGGTGTTGCATAACTTGTTTCCCCAGCAGCGACCAAGACCGGTCACCGAACACCGCAGGCAACGGATTGCTTCTTGCGATCCGCGCACGGCGACACAGAATGCAGCTTGCATCGACCGCAGGTTCGCGCATCGATGGGCCAGCCGCCGCCATCGTGAGTCAGCGATCCCATGGCTTCGTCCATTTCACCTTCATTCATATTGACATCGACAGGAAGGCCCAGGACATGGCGGACCTTCTGTTCCACCCGCACGCACCAATAGCTGATCGGATGCGTTGACTTCCCCTGGTTCTCCGCTTGCTTCTTGGGGTAGTAATCCCGAAGACACGTAGAGTCTGTGGTATTGTCTTTCAGGTCAAACATCTGATCCGGCAGAGGGCGAATGAGAACGCCGACGGTGAGCGCGAGTCGGATTCGGGCTGGCTCCATGTGTCGACGGAGATCCTCGGTCTCAGAGAGCCGAGCCAGGCCCGATATGGCCCCGTAACGGGTCCAGCATTCCTCAATCAGGACGCCCAGCCGCTCGGCGCCATATTGTTTGTCGACACGTTGGGGAGATCCTTCCGCCCCCCGCGTGCTTTCTCCTCCGTGGACCAACTTGGCTAATGTGAACGCGATCTGTTCATGGGGATACCCTCCACACTGCCAGAACAGCCGGAACAGCTCGCTGAAAGCGGCTGCTCGCAGGCGGATATCGTCTCCAGACAATGGTTCGGCTTCGGATACCACCTCCACGTCGGAGTCGCCTTCCTCGCCCTCGAGCACTCCGAAGGTCGGGTGTAATCTGCCCTGCCTTCCCCACCAATCCTTGACCTTGTACTGCGCGACGAAGTTGAGCATCCATGTGTAGAAAGTGCCTTTCTTCGGGTCGTATCCACCCGCTTCGCGAGGTTTCAGAATGGCCTGCCAGACCCCCAACCACACCTCCTGGGCAACGTCATCGCAGTCGGGTCCTCTTCTGATGCCACAACCTCGCAGGTACCCCTGGAGGCTCGTCTGGTAGCGTTCGCGGAGCTGGGGAAAAGCATCTGGATCGCCTCGGCGGACCGCTTCTACAAGCTCATGATCGCTAATTCCATCCACGGGAATCCTCGCTCTATCGATGTTCATCTTCCCACACGGCTACACGGAATCTCACGGTCTTATGCAATACGGCGTCCATTATAGTACCCGCTATGTCGCCGGAGAAGCGAATTCCCCCGCCGGCTCAGGAAGTTGCCCTCGCCCGGTCCACATGGGTAGCCTATCGTGTTTGTCTGCGCCCCGCCCTTTGGGGGAGCGCTGTTTGTCCAGATCCTCATCGGCCGGGTCCGTCTGAGTTTCATACGACGGTTCGCAGGAGTTCTCACTGGCAGAGGAAATCCCGTGGAGCATTTTGCTGTAGATCGGGCCGCGACAGGCCTGGGGGTATCCACCGCGTTGGCCATGCCCGTGATCGCAAGGTCCTCGAAAACGCAAGAAAACAGTGTGTTTGCCACGATAAGGTCGTTTTGAGCCTGTACGTAGGATGACACCGCCAGCACGTGCTGGCGCCGCTTGGAGCCGCCGGATCATTTGAAAGGTAGCGACCATGAGAACGAAAATCGCAGTATTCGAGGCCGTCGTACTCGGTTTGTTTGCCTCGACTGTCTTGGCCGGGGAGCAAGAACCGATCGATTTGCGTCTGAAATGGCAGCCCGGCCAGACCCTGCGGTACAAGCTGGACCTCGATGCCAGCACGTACATCGAGGGGCAGAGCATGCGAATGGCTTTGCAGACCCAGGTGGATGTGCGTGTCGTGGCAACCGCCAAGGCTTCGGACGCCAAGGCCTGGAAGGACCGCAACGATCCGGATGGCAACGATCTGAGCAAGGCGATCTCCTCGGGCGAAGAGGTCATGACGCTGGAACTGACCCAGCAGCCGGTCGTAACCACGATCTCCATGCAAGGGCAGCGGCTCGTCATGACGGTGAGCGGGGATGATGTGACCGCATCCATAAATGGCAAGACGCTGGGCTGGAGCGAATTGGCTCAGCTCCGTAACGACGTTGCCCCGCTGCAGAAGGCTCTCAAGGCGCCGGTGCAACTGACGATGACCAGAACCGGCAAAGTCGTGCGGGTCTCCGGGCTCGAGGGACTCGACCCTGAGACGAAGAAGCAGCTGGCGATGAGTTACTTCGACTCGTTTCAGCTTCCGGAGACTCCCATGAAGGTCGGCGAGCAGTTCCTCAACACACGACAGCTCGATTCGCTGCTGCCGACTCAGCCGAACGCGTCTTCCGCTTCCACGCCCGGCACGTTGGATATCGTCAGCACGCTGAAGGTGGTGACCAAGGACGCGCAGGGCCGCCGTGTTGCGGAAATCCACACGCCGCTGAAGCACCGGTTCGAGCGCGTGCCTCTCGACGAGGATGGGACGATGGGATCGATGGAGCTTGACGTGACGTCCACGACCTCGTTCGAGGTGGATCGAGGCACCATCACGGCGGAAAACACCCGAGGCACCGTCGTCATGCATCCGGACCGACGCGCCGGTTTGCCCGACTCGCTCAAGACGAACATCGGCGCGTCCTTCGTGCTCGTGGAAATGACGGAGTCTCGGGAAGTGGCCCGCGGAATGTAGGAGAGACGTCAATGTATCAACATAGAAGAGTTATTGTGATTGGAATTGCGATCCTCCTTTTTGCGATGCTCTGCGCCGCCATTCGTCTGACGACGGCGCCGGGAAGCCAGGTCTATGAGATGGTGTTCCATCGCAGTTTCGTGCAGTACCTGTCGCTTTTCACGTTCGTGCTGATTCTCACGCTGCTGGGTGATCGCGCACGAACCCGCTGGCTGGCAGCCAGACGCCTGCGTCAGATCGCGCGAGCCGAGCAACCGTGGGCGAGTGACCTTGCATTCGGCGAGGATGCCGATGCGTTCGGCCAGGAACTCGCCAGAAACGGTCGCAGCGGCGTGCCCGACACCGTCCAGTATCTGGCGGATCTCTGGCGCAACCGAATGCGAGGTGCCTACGAGTTCGTCGGATCCCTGGTCTGCCTGCTGCCGGCATTGGGTCTGTTCGGGACCATGCTGGGAATCCACGATGCGCTGTTCGCCTCGTTCGGCCAGGGCAGCCACGGACCGGAGGCCGTGAACAAGTTCATCGGCTCGTTGGCGGTTGCCCTGGACACCACGGTTCTGGCGCTCGGAGCGGCTCTCATCGCGGGAGCAATGTCCTGGATCATGCAGCGGCTGGAAAAGACGCAGATCGAGGAGCGGTCACAATTCGTGCGCCAGGCGTTGGCCGAGCGATTCGCGCTTTCCCTCGTGGAAGGCGATGCAGGCGCCGCGGACGACAACACGCGTGCGATCCGACCTGCGACGGTTCTGCAATCCGAACTGCGTGTTCTCCTGACTGCTGTATTCGAACAGGCACTGTCCCGGTTCGACCAGCGGCTGCGCGAGGTGATCGCCTCGAATCGCACGGAACTGGCAACCGTCGTCGCCGACGTCTTCGAACGACAGCATGGACACGAGCAGGCGGTTGTCCAGCGTCTTGCCGACGAGATCCGCAAATCGATGAGTGACATCGAATCGGTCCTGAAGCAGCACAATACCCTTGCGATGAAGCGATTCGCGTCCAGCCTCGGGCGTCTGTCCCAGACGATCAGTCGACGTATTCCCGGCGAGCTGGTCATTCGCTACGATGGCAATGGTCATCATGAAGCGGAGAATGACGATGACATCTAAGCAGTCTGTGGTGATCGCCATCGGTTTCATTGTCCCGCCGCTGTTGTGCCTGATTGCGATTGCGGCGTTGGCGAATCTCGCTCGCGCAGATGAGTTGGAGGAAAAGAGGATGGGAGGCAACCCTGCGGCGGCTCCGGCAGTATCCCCGCCGGGCGAAAGCCGCCGCAGGGCCCAGGATGCTCTGGACGCCTCCATCGAGGAGGCGCGAGCACGCGAGGCTGCCCTCGATCAAAGCATTCGCGAGAAGAACTCCTCCGTGGCCCGACTGAAGGACGACCTGACCGTGCAGTCCGAAACTGCGACGTCGCTGGAGGAGCTTCGAGCACGAGTAGCCGCCGCGGAGAAGCAGCGCACCGAGTCGAGCACACAACTCGACGCGCTGAAGCAATCGCAGGCACAACAGGAGAAGATCCTGTCGGTGATGGCCTTGAGCGGCAAGCACAAGACAAACACGAGACCCGCGACATTTGTCGAATGCGTGGCCGACGGTGTGCTCCTGCAACCTCGGCAGGAGAGATTCTCGATTCGGCCCGCCGCGGCCGAACGCGGGGCCTTCACCACCTCCATCAAAGAGACGGACTATGTCGTATTTCTGATCCGGCCGGACGGCTTTGAGAGCTTCTGGCAGTATTACCGCTTGGCACGATCGGCAAACGTCGGTGCGGAAACCTCCATCGACGTGGGCTATGAACCGGTGAATGCCGACTGGCATCTGCTCTATCTGCAGCAGAAAGGACAAGCACATGCAAGGTCTTGAGTTTGACGGAGTCTTCCAGAAAATCACGCCGGTACTCGACTTCGGCACATTGCTCGTCATGATCCTGCTGACCGTCACCCAATTCAGCGACCAAGCCCCAGGCAACGCGCAGAGGCCCGCCGTGCCGCAACACAGTGGGGGTCCGTGTGCGCCAGCAGCAACCCGCCCTTTGGAGGGACAGGAGACTCTCGATGCACTGCAACTTGCTGTCCAACACAAGCAAGCGCTGTTCCAGGAGCTTGTGAACCGAGAAACGCAGTTGGAGCAGACGCTGGCGCCCCTGGCCAAAGCACAGGGAGAACAGGCGGAGTTGAAGGAACGACTGGCACGTGCGCTCGCAGAGAATGCCAGGCTGCAGGACGAGATAGCTGGGACGACAAGAAAACCACGGGAGATGGGCACGGTCACCGTCGAGAACACCTCCCTGGTGGATCACGATACGCAACGGAAACCTCTGTACGTAGCGTTGATCCGGGCGAGCGTTGTGCCTGTGGCCGAACCCTACTATCGATTCACACCTCATGTCGAGGAAAACGAGCAAGGCGTCTTTGAGATGGTGACGGATGTGTGCAGAGACAACCGGCAGGCCGGCGAGTCCGCTGAACAAGCGGTGGCGAAAGGATCGCAACTGGACCGTTTCCTGCGGGAGATCGACGTGCAGAGGACGTTTGTCGCACTGCTGGTGGATGCTTCTTCTTTCGAGACCTTTCGGACCGTCAGGCAAATGCTGCAGGAACGCAGCATCCCGTTCGGATGGCTGCCGTGTTCATCGCCGTCGAAGTTCGTGCTCCGCAGGGGCCAGGGCACAACGATCGGCGAAGAGGTCGCAAGGTAAACAACAGACTCGAGTTTGGGTAGGAAGGGATACAACGATGATCACAATGAACAGCCGAGACAACGAGAGTAGAGAAGATCGGAGATATGGTCCAGTCGTCGCCGTCCTGGTGCTGCTTGCGATCGGCGCGCGCGCTATGTCCAAGGACTGTCCGCCGCCGTCGCAGGTGACTCCGGCGGCCGAACGTGCGATTCTGTCGGGAGACTGGGAGCAAGTGCTGAAGACATTGGGGCCTGTGGATGGACCGAACCTCCCGCCGGTGATCCGTATGATTGCGGGACACGCCTACCTGGCGACCAACCGCAACAACGATGCTCTCAGGCTCTTCGCTTCCGCTTTGAACGATGCCGACCGCCAGGCATGGAATGAATGGACCGCGTCTTTTGTGGCCGGACACGGTCGGTCGGCAGTTGCGCAATATCTTCGAGGTGACGCGCTGGCCCGACAACAAGATTGGCAGGCGGCCAGCGCATGTTTTGATGAGGCCCTTCGGCTCGACCCGCAGTGCTATCTGGCGGCCAACGCCCGCGGCGTGGTCGCTCACGCGGTCGGAAACACCATCGAGGCTCGCATGTACTTCCTCAAGACCGCCAGGATCAAGAAGGACTTCGCTGACGCTTACGCCAGTCGCGGGACCTTGAACGTGTATTTGCATTCCGTCGCGCGGGACAGACGCGGCGGGCAAGAACAGCCGTTTGAAACCGCTCAACACTACTCGCGCGATGAGAACGCCGTTGTGGCCCTCATCGGACGTGGGTGCGTACTGTATGGCCAACAAAACTACGAAGGGGCTCTGGCTTGTTTCCAAGCTGTGCCCGATGCCTCCGACTTGGCGCCGCTGGCGCGCCGCAATGGGATGGGCGCCGCGACTGCCAGGTTGGAGCGCAGTCTCAAAGAGGCCCAGAGACTGGGCACCTTTGTGCAGACCATGGAATTGGACCTGGCGGACAACCAGAAGGTCACGGTTCAGACAGAGCCGTCGTCCCCCGGCGTGGTCTTCTCCGCCAGTTGGGGCGTTACAGAAATTGAGATCAACCTCGGAATCATCAATATCCATGTGGGACCGAAGCCCGGCTCAGACACCGGGAATGGAGGCAAGGGTGGTGATAACGGTGGTGATAACGGTGGCGACAAAGGCGGTGACAAGGGTGGCAACGAAGGGGGTGACAAAGACGCGGGCAAAGACAGCAACCCGAGCGTCGCTCCGAATGTGGCCATGCTCCCTCTGGAGATTCTGCCCAGGAACCCTTACGTCATAGACCTGCCGGACCTGACAGGGGGACTGACAGACGGGAGGATCGAGACGCCCCAGTTGCCTGGACGAACTGGCGACTTGTACTCCAACCTGGCTACTGCACTGACGGAACTGACCTCGACGGTCGACCGGCAGACCGCAAGCGTAGCTTCCGGACCGAGTATCTCCCCATCAAACACCATGTCGCAGACGCCCACTGCACAACAAGGTCCTCTCGGCGGCGTCAACGGCAACGTCGCGGGAATCACCTCCAATCGCGGCGACTGGAGCGTATGCAGCGTCTATGGTCTGCTCTACCGCATCCCGACCGAGGGCGACAAGTAGCCGTGGTGGAAACACGCCTCGCGGGGGGGGGGAAGGAGACGAAATCATGAGAGCACAACACACGGCACATCGTGGAGTTCTCCTGGCGATGGGTCTGATCCTGAACGTCTCGGCAGTCGGCTGGGCCGGCCCGATCCAGGCCTTCTCGCTGCGCGAGGCCATTCGGCGTCTGGAGCAGAACCAAGGCAACACCGTTGAACTGCGATCGCTCGGTGGAATCACTCGCTTCTGCGGCATGGTGGTGGACCGGGAACACGACGACTTGATCTTGGTCGGACGGGTCCGGCCGGACTTGCCCGAAGCGTCGTTGGATGACCTCGTCGTTGCCTTGCGATGCCGACTGTTGGGCGATGGATACCCGAGCGTCAGCATCGACATGGTGAAAGACACTGCAACCACCGGCCTGCAAGAAGTGCGCTTTGGCGGAGGGATCGAACAGACTGCGTTCGGCAAGTGTTTCCTGGAGAGCGATGTTCTGCTCAAACGATACAGCCTGGATCTCTTGGAGTCCCACGACGAGATCGATTCGTACCTGAAGCTATATGAGGAGGAGGTCAGGGAGAAACTCCGCACGCGAGGATTCGAGGTGCAGGACGTCCGATGGCTTTCCGATGATGAATCGCGCCAGCTCGTAGAAAGCTACAAGGGGCGCACGGCTGCCGCCAGCGAGGTCGTGCAAAGCCGATTCTGGTTTCACGTCAGAGACGAGGACTCCTTCGTCGCGGAGCAGGACGACGTGTACATGATCGACGAGCTGCAACTGGGAGTGAAGATGGAGACGGTGTCGCGACGAGAGACCGACGCCAACAGTCCGCGAAGCTCACCGGTCCCGGATCGCGCGGGAGAGAGGTTCGCGGCTCAGTTCACCGAACGCTATCGAGCCGCGTGCGACGAGCACCCCGGTCTGCGCCAGCTCAAGACCCTCTTCGACCTCGTCTGTATTGCCGAGGGCATTGCCCATCTCGGCGAGGACCGCCCAAACATCGACTATCTGCTGCACACGTACCGCTTCCC
Organism: uncultured Pirellulales bacterium; assembly: GCA_964507995.1. Taxonomy (GTDB): domain Bacteria; phylum Planctomycetota; class Phycisphaerae; order Sedimentisphaerales; family Anaerobacaceae; genus PLanc-01. The sequence goes on from CAZDTD010000001.1 coordinate 23,851, forward strand.
GACCATCGAGACGCAGGAGCATTATCCACTGATGCAGAGAGTGGGGGAGTTCCAAGGCTCCAACGGTGACAGCGTCCTCCTGCAGCTCAGCGGCGGACTCGAGCTGGAGCCGGTGTTGCTGGCGTTGGAAGACGGTGACGTCTCGGTTCTCAAACAGGTGGTTCTCGCCGCTCGACCGAGCCCGAACGCGCTATCCTGGACCCTGCCGCTCGACGACTGGGCCATGCCCAACGATGATTCGCGAGGGAGAAGTCCGAGCCAAGAGGTGTCGGCGCCCGGCCGCGAGCCCGACGAGCTTGGGTGTTCACTGGATATCCAGGCCTTCACCTTCAGTCACACGCAGTCCGGGACCGCGGGTCCGTTCTTTAGAGGCTTCTCGTCCCCGCGGGAGTTGGAGCCCCTTCGCACGCCCAAGGCAGCTCCGAACGTAGGGCCCCGTCTTCGTAAGAGGGCGCACGGCTTGTCCGACGTGGCGGGAGTCCTCCTCGATGGTAGCGCCGGAGTCGTAGGGGACACGGATGTGCCAGTGAGTCTGCTTGCAGGGGATTTCTCGCTGATTCTCGATGGGCCGAACGACAAGGTCGATCCCGACGTGTACCGCAAGTTCGTCACAGCTCTATGGGCCGTCTACTACAGCGATGCGAACGTCGGCATCTCCATCGATCCGGTCATCGACCCCAACGGTCGCTGGCTCGACCGGCACATGGTCCGCTACATCGGCCATGTCGTCAACACGGACCTCAGTCGCGTTATGCGCGAGGCAGACTACCTCATGAAGCAGTGGTCCGTCGGGACCACCAGACCCGCGATTGAAGGGTTCCACAATCCCGACGACATTTCCGCCAAGCGCGGCTACACATACCTCACCGCAGATCGCTTCTGGTTCGTCCCCGACAATCTGGTGTTCCGAAAATCCGGGAACATGCTGCTCTTCGACCAGGGACGCATGACGCTGAGAACAGAGAGTCTCCGTGCAGGTCCGCGTCAGGCGGGAACCCACGAGGCCCAAGAGTGGTTCGCGCAGTTCTTCACGGAGCACTACGACCAGATCGCTCGCAGATACCCGGTCTACCAGGAGTTGTTTGAGTACGCCAAGCTGGTGGGTCTGGCCAAATACCTGAAGGAGAGCGGCGTGCCACTCGGGGGATTCCTGATGACCCATCAAGATCTTGTCCTGACGGAGGGCTCTCCGGGAACGGTTCTCGGGTTAACCAAACCGTCGGAGCACTTCCAGGGCGTGACCATCCAGGGTGGCGTGGATCTCGGGGCCGATGCGAGATACGTCTATGATGCTCAGGCGGTGGAAGCAATCAACAAGATCCACACCGGATTGCCTGAGACCCCGACGAAGCAAGGGACACCAGGCCGCCAAGACCGTCGTCTGCCGCCCGAGCGGTCTGCGTCCTTTGACATCAACGGGCGGACCTTCACGCTCTTGCCCCACAGGAGTGTGACGTCGCATGAAAATCGCGGTCACGCCTGTTACGAGACAGACTTGGCCATTCGCGCGCAGGGCCTGCAGTTGACAGAGGATGCATGGCAGGCAGTGCGGGATGACTTGTTGTGCCAAGTCTTCGCTGAGCAGTGGAATCGGCTGATGGAGACGGAGAGCGGGCCGCGGGACGACTCCGAAATGGACGTCCTCTACCAGCGTGCGTCTGCAGGCGCCCAGAGAGCGACGGATCCGATCGCCCGCGACCTGCGCACGCTGGTTGGCCAACGGTATCCCAGCCGGGAAGCATTTCTCAAAGCAGTCGATGACGCTGTGGGCGAGCGACGAGCCGCTACGCTGGAGTCGATCGTGCTGCGTCATGGGCAGTATCGGTGCAATCTGGAACTCGTGAGAGTCTGCGACGCGAGCTGGCCGGCACATGGACAGTTCGGCCAGGGTAATGCGTTGCTGATTCCCTATCGGATCCAACCTGCCGGCACGGCCAAGACCGAGTTCCTCAATGCGGTCATCCCGCAGCAGATGATTCTGGAGAACCTGATCAGCGGACGTGACGAGACTCTGACGTTCAGCGCCGACAAGTACGAAGCAGCTACGTATCTTCCACCCGAACCGCAGTCCAGCCGGACGGTTGCGATCTTGCTTCTGTCCGATGCATCGTATCTCATGATCGACAAGCTGGGCAACCAATTCACGTTTGACCCGGCCGGTCGTCTGACGGACATGTGCTTCGCGCCTGCCCATCGCAGTCACATCGAGTACCTGGATGAAGCCACCTCAGCCTTCGAGACACCACCGTATCACGTCGAGCCTGTCGGAAGCGAACAGACGAGGTTCGCTCAGTGGGCACTGCCCAAGACCATGCAGGTGCAGGACCTCGTCCACAACAGCAGCGAGATTCTGACGTTCGACCCCAACTGCGTAGTCGCGGGTTACGTGCCGAACGAAGGACAACCCAGCAGGTTCAGAATCCTCGCGCCGATGTCAGACGCATCATTCCGGTTGCTGGACAAGCACGATAATGAGATCGTGTTCAGCCCGGCCGGTGATTTTACAACGTGGATCAACGCCTTTGAATACCCGATGGCGGCCTCGCTATCGGCTGGGCCATACAGGATCGACTTCTCTTACAGCATCGATGGAGAAGGAAAGCTCGTGACTGCTGCCGCTCGCCTCTCGCAACAGGGCAATGCCCGGCCTCTCTGCAGCGTGTACTACACCTATGATGATGCCGGCAGGCTCCGCACCGTCACTCGTCGGGAACAGGACAACGACAAGCTCCTGCGGGCACAAGCGACAGATGACCCATTGCCTGCCTTTTGAGGGCCACGTTGACAACCGGTCCGTTCAGGTCTTCGCCCCCCAGGGACAGGCCTGTTCCTGCACATGCTGGGACTGGGTGATCGCGCGGCGGTTCGTCCTTTCTGTCCCCTGAGTCGGCGCAGTTCCCAAAGCGCTGTCGCAACAAGCTGGACAGCAGCTCCTGCGAATGTGAGGACCCGCTTTGGACAAGACCAAGCCTGCACAGTTGCACGCACGAATCGCACGCCTGCGCAATCAGATTGCGCCACAATCCTTGGGACGACGGCACGCGCCCGAGAGACTCTTGAAGTATCCCTCCTGCGCGTGGTATGATGCCTGGAACGGAACGTGTCGGTGGCACACAACTCGAGCAAATCGGTGGGTGACGCGCAAGGATTTGTACGTTTCGTCGGTCCTCACGGAGTCGGCGCTTCGCGGTTCTTGGCCGAACCACCTAAAGGTGGAGACTCGGATGCGGTGGAAACCCATACAGGTCGACAGTGTCATCGGGGGACCCAATGACCCCGTTCGGTACCGGGTGCTGCAGAATCTGGGCGCGGGCAGTTATGGCGAGGTCTTCAAAGTGGCCGACGCCAAACTGAACACGATCTGCGCGCTGAAGACGGTTCACGAGAGGCACCAGAACCTCCCCCAGTTCGAATTGGCCGCGTTGCTGGAGCACTTCGAACGAGAGGCGCAGCTGTGGATCTCTCTGCCCGCCCATGAGAACCTTGTGCGCGCGTCGGCTTTCTATGAATTCCGCGACCAGGGTGACCGCCCGTTCCTGCAAATGGAATTCGTCGGCGGCAACTCCCTGGGGCACGTCCTGGAAAGGCAAGGTGGACACCTTATCCCTGCCGAGGCGCTGCATTACGCGATCGGAATCTGTCGGGGGATGAAGAACGCATGCGACATCGAGAGGCCGGACCGTGTCATCATCCATCGGGACATCAGTCCGGACAACATCCTAGTGAGCGGCTTCCACGACACGCCGAAAGTGTGTGATTTCGGGCTGGCCCGCTGGGAGGAGGAGAAGACCGTTGGCAGCATCGCCGGCAAGTGGCTGTACATGGCGCCGGAGGTTCTCATCCGCGGCGGTTGGCTGGGTCCGACGGGCGCCACTCGGGTGGACCGTCGCGCGGACATCTACTCCTTCGCCGTCACGTTCTACCAGATGTTGACCGGCTGCGTGCCGATCGACATCCGTCGCGCGGGGCGCAACGCCATCCTTGGTGAGCCGCCGCAGGACATTCATGCCGTGCTGCCGGAGGGCTTTCCACCGGTGCCGGATGAGCTGCTGGATATCGTGATGGGATGCCTCGAGAAGGACCCGAACGCTCGGATCGCTCAGACCTGGGACGCGTTGTCCGAGCAGTTGAACAAGTTGAGAGAGGACGTCGAAGCGGCGACGGAGTGCCGGGTGTGCTGTAACTGCGGGTTCCGGTCGCGACTGACGGCGCCGGTCTCAAAGTGCCCGGTATGCGGGGACACGCGACCAACCACAGTCGTCGGGCGGCGCCCCGGCGAATCGATGTTCACTTCAGCATCGCGTGCAAAACAACGCGTCGTGCTTGAGCCCGTATTCCTCCGCGTCACGGCCGGGCAGTCTGTGGTTGGGGCAAACATAACGTTCCTGATGGCCATGAGAGAGAAGGCCTCCGTGGATGGGGTAGACCTCAGCGTCTTGTCTGACCCGAAAGCGCACCCAGTGGATCTGGCGGCCTTCGAGATCACTCAGACTCCGGTGACGCAGGAGCAGTTCGCCCGCTTCGAACGGGAGACCGGGTATCGGACCGGCCAATCCGCCTCCAGCGGCGCGAACGGCAATCTACCCGTGACGGGAATCACCTTCAGGGAGGCGGAGGCCTTCTGCGATTGGCTGGGCGGTCGGTTGCCCTTGGCGGATGAATGGGAAAAGGCCGCGCGCGGGCTCGATGGTCGGGCGTACCCGTGGGGCAATGAGTTCAATCGGGACAAGTGCGCGTGCGAGGAGTCGGGTGCAGCCAGGCCGGTTCCGGTCGATGCACACCTGGATGCCCGCGGGCCTTTTGGACTACTGGCGTGTGTGGGGAATGTCGCCGAGCTGGTCGATGGCGGCGAACACGGCAGCAAATACGCGCTGGGCGGCAGTTTCAGCGATCCCTGTCGCTACCACGGGTTGCTGTGGGCCCGCGTCCGCATGGTGAAGCCGGACAGGCGGGATCCCAGGATTGGTTTCCGCGTGGCTCGGGATGTGGATCCGCCGGGAACTTTTGAGCCGAGATTCGTCGGAGTTGAAGGCGAAGCGGTCGTGGGATGCGATCCGTCGCTCGTCACCGAACTGGAGTGTCGCATGTGGCTCGGCGGACGAGTGGTGGAGGATCTGCGCAAGGATCCGCAGCGTATCGTCACGCTGGCCCCCTACGAGATCGGCGTCTTCACGGTAACGAATGAGGAGTACTGGCAGTTCGTGAGCCAGACGGGTCATGCACGTCCTTCGCACTGGCGCAGCGAGTCGTGGTCCTGGACCGGTCGTCCATTTCTCAACAAGTACAGATATCATCCCATCGTACATGTTACTCAGGGGGATGCCCTGGAGTATTGCCGCTGGCTGACGGACAACGATAGACTCTACACGTACCGCCTGCCGACGCGCGACGAATGGCAAGCCGCGGCGCGGGGCCGTGAGCCGCGAGTGTACCCCTGGGGTAATGAATTCGACGTCCGACTCTGCAACGGCGGGGAGGCCTCGCGTCAGACGACGGTGGACGTCCGCGAGTACTCGGCGGGACGCAGTCCGTCCGGCTGCCAGCAGATGACCGGCAATGTCTTCGAGTGGCTATCGCACCAAAACGGCAACACTCGCTACATGCGAGGCGGCGGCTTCGACAGCGCGTGCGAGCTCTATGGCATGACCTTCTTCGAAGTCGAGACAACTCCCGGCGGCGAATTCGAGTCCACGGGATTTCGCGTTGTCAGACAACGGCGCGTATCGTCAGGGATGAGGAATTCGACGCGATTGTGAAGACTCGCCGTTGACGGAGAATGCGTCGGAATCCGTGTTTCCACAGATTGGGGATAAGAGATGAAGACTACGAGCGTGAAGGCGTCGGGACAACAGGGCTTGCTACTGGCAGTGCTTTCAGGTGCAGTGGCTACCGTGCTCACCTATGTCCTGGTGCGATTGGTCACCCCGGACCATCACTATGTCCGAGCCTTGTTCTTCAATCGCGGCCCGATCCAGTACATGACGACTTTCTGCTTTTGGGTCACCATGTCGATTCTTTTCATCAAGCACGTGCGGTCGCTTCACGAGGAGCAGGCCTACAAGGCGGCCCGTCTCATCCTGGAGGACCCCGATTTCGAGTTCACCCTGACGTGGACCGGGGCCGACCACGTGCAGCAACGCTTCACCGACGAGGAATTCAGCGACTACCATGACACGCGGACCTTCACGACGGTGATCAGCGGGCTCGATCGATTGCGCAAGACTCAGAGCACCACGGAGCTCGACGATTATTTCCGCATCCGCACCGAGGTGGCATCCGGGGAACTGGAGACCGGCTACGCAAGCATACGGTACCTCATCTGGCTGATCCCCACCCTCGGTTTCATCGGCACCGTCCTGGGAATCGGTTACGGCCTGGCGGGTTTTGCCGAGATCATCCAGACGGCCGAGAGTTTCGCCAAGGTCAAGGCGTACTTGCCGAACGTGACGCGACAATTGGGCATCGCCTTCGACACGACGCTGCTGGCCCTGGTGCTCAGCGTCTTCGCGATGTTGTACCACTCGTGGATGGTCAAACGAGAGGAGCACCTCCTCGAAAAGATCAACGTCCTGTGTCTGGACGGAATATGCCCGCTGTTCGAAGAGCACAACCGTGAGAAGGAGGAGATTGTCGAAGCGTTGCGCGACAGCACGGAGAAACTACGGACTACCATGAACGGCAATCGGGCCGACATCTCCGGCGTCATTCTGGAACGCCTCCCGAAACTCATCGCCAGTGAACTGGACGCGAAGCTCGACCAGGTGGGGTCTACGCTTGGCGCACGCGTGGAACAAGTGTGCGGACCGCTCCATGCTTCGGCAGTCAAGCAGGTTCAGGCGACGGAACAGCTCGGGCCGAAGCTCGACGGCGCGATGGCTCGCGTCGGCGCGTCCCGGGAGGAGTTGAACGCGCTGCTGGGCGTACTGGTGGAGATTCGCGACGCTCTGGGAGTCTTGAACGATCGGTTGGGACGCCGGCGCGAGTAGGTCGCCGACGATGGGACATCGACATGGCAAAAGAGCACATGAGGTCCGTCACACTGTTCGGCACGTCGTTTCTGGACGTGCTGGCGAACACGATCGGAGGGTTGGCCTTCCTCCTGATCCTCGCGCTGCTGCTGGCAGGCGAGTTGGTCGTCAATGCGCCTCAGATCATGACGGAAGAACTTCCCGCCGCATACCATAATCTCGAGTACCAAACCTGGCTGGGAGCCAGAGAGGGGATGGGCAGATTCCACTGGAGCTTCGGCGCGGGAACGCATCCTGAAGGACTCAATCTGGATTCCACTACCGGCCGGCTGTGGGGCAAGCCACAACTGGACCCGAAAAATCCCCAGACGGCCCAGTACAAGTTCTCCGTCATTTGCGAAGCCGTTGGGAGCGACCCAAACGACTATAAGAAAGACGAGAAGCAGTACCTCATCACGGTCTTTCACGACAAACCGGTCGATCTGTTCCCTCTGCGCATCATCACCGACGCCAATCTGCCCGACGCGTACCGGGAGCATTCGTATCCGATGACATTGGCGGCAGAGGGAGGTCAACCGCCTTATTCCTGGTCGATCGTGGACGGCGCATTGCCGACCCCGCTGACGCTCGCACGTGACGGGCGGTTCGTCGGCGCCCCCGCTACGACAGGGGAATTCCACTTTCAGGCGATGGTTTCCACCAACCGCGGCGAGACGATCACCAGGAGATTCTCCCTCAAGGTGTTGTATGCATACCAGCCCCCGCCGCCACTCAAAATCATCACGAAGGAGATGCCCGCCGCGGTCGCGGAGCGTTCCTACAGTTTCTACCCGTCGGCGGAAGGGGGAATACCGCCGTACCGGTGGTCGCCGATTGTCGAAACCCCGGCTTGGCTGAAGGCGCTGGGCTCCGACGGCGGCTTCAAAGGCACTCCGGCCCTGGAGGATGTTGCCAAGCGTCCGCTCCGCTGGCGCGTGACGGACTACCGCGGCGACTCTGCGGACAGCAACTCGATGGAGTTGGAGGTCGTGCCTCCGCCCGGTCCGGCGCTGCTGCCTCTGCGAATCAAGACCAAGCAGTTGCCGGAGGGACGTGTCGGGGAATCCTATTCGCTCGCGATCGCGGTCGAGGGCGGTATGCCGCCGTATCACTGGTCGCTCGGCGCCGTCGATCGCACGCTGGGATTGTCCATTCAGGAGGGGGAAGGCTTGGTGGAAGGAGTCCCGGAATCCACGGGAACATATGCAGTTACCCTGGAGGTGTCCGATTCTCGCACAGGCCGAGCCAGCGCGACCTACCAATTGAAGATCCGTCCTGCGCTGACCCCTGTATCCATTCTGACGGACAAGAGACACTTGGGTCGGGTCGATACGGAATACAGGCTCGCGCTGTCGGCCACGGGAGGGTTCCCTGCCTATCAATGGGCGGTCTCCGAAGACCGGCTCCCGGAGGGGTTGACGCTGGATCCAACGACCGGGATCATCTCCGGCAGGCCGAAGGCCGCGGGCACCTCCAAATTCGCCGTATCCGTAGAAGACGCGGAGGGCACGGGACCGTCACAAACGTGTCCCATCGAGATCGAAATACTCACACAGGAAAACGTAAGCAAGCTCGTCGTGACGACTTTGACTCTGCCCTTGTTGGTGGCCGGACGCGAGGTGGAGGTGGCGCTCGCCTGTGAAGGAGGCGTTGGACCATACACGTGGAAGGCGGAGGGCACCCTTCCGGATGGACTGTCCGTCAGGGAGGGTCAGCTCACTGGTGCGACAAAGGACGCCGGAGATTTCGACGTGACGTTCATCGTCGCGGATTCCAGCGGGCAGCAGGCACAGAGTCCTGTGCAACTGCATGTCCGGCGGATGGCGCCCCTGTGGCAGCTCGTTCTCATGAGTCTGATCGCTATCGCGTTCCTTGTCCTGGCCGCATGGTTCGCCCGGCTGGCTCGTCGGTATCGACCCTTGGAAACGGAGCCGCTCGTGGTCTTGTCGAAGTCGCTGCCGAATGCAAGAGCTTCCTGCGATTATTCGGTGCAACTGGCCTGTATGGGAGGGACCGCTCCGTATACGTGGCGTTTGGTGAAAGGTGAGTTGCCCGAGGGACTGACACTGGATCCCACCGGCTTGTTGCACGGCTGCCCCTTCACCAAAACGCGCGTGAACGAGACCATTGACATGCCCTTCACGGTAGAGGTCCGCGACCAAAGGGGACAGACCGCTCAACAGGAACTGTGAGCCCAGGGAGGGCTCTCAGGGTCGTTCCATGCGCGTGGTCAAAGCGTCGGCATCCTGCTGGAGTCTGTCGAGGCTTTGGAGAATGATGCGTCGGTCCTTTGCGTTGGGCCCCCAGAACTTCTTCTCCAGCTTCTGGAAGACCGCGATCAGATCTTCGATCTGGTTGGAAAGCGCAATGGCCTGGCTGAAGTCCGTGCGCATGGCCGCAAGGCAATCCCTGTGTTCTCTCGTCAATTCGTTGACGGCCAACGCAAAGGTCTCCGTGCGCTGACGATCGGCGTTCTCTCGCTCGCTCAGATCGCCTGCCAGTTGTGCGACATTCTGGGCGAGTTGCTCGAGCTCCTTCTGAGCCTGGGCATCCGACTCCGCGCCGGAGCGGGCCAGGGTTCGAACGAGTTGTGTAACCTGCTCGTTGTCGCTCTGCACGCGGGCATCGAGTCTCGTGGTGAGATCCGCCAGAGCATCCACTCGCTGGGATAACGTCTGCGCATCCGCTTGGGCGCGACGATCCGATGTCTCCGCGGATACTTGCAGACGCGAGATCTCTGCAACGAGCAGTTGGTGCCGGTTCTCCTGGTCATTGGCAAGCGAGGGAACGATCTGAGCGAGTCGGTCAAGCTCCGTTCGAGCCTGGGCGTCCGATTCCGCGTGGGAGCGGGCCAGGGTTTGAACGAGTTGCGTGAGCTGCTCGTTGTCGCTCTGGACACGGGCTTCAAGTCTCGTGGCGAGATCCGCCAGGGCATCGACCCGCTGGGATAACGTCTGCGCATCCGCCTGGGCGCGACGATCCGATGCCTCTGCGGATGCTTGCAGGCGTGAGATCTCCGCAACGAGCAGTCGGTACCGGTCCTCCTGGGCGTCGGAGGGGGAAGGAGCCGCCTGTGCGACTGAGTCGAGTCGTTCCTGCATGGCCTCCTGACGCATCAGCGACGACCGCCAGCCACGGGCGGCTGGAATCGCCCAGACGAGAGTGCCGATGACGAGAGACGCCGCGATCACCAGAACCGCTGCAAGGTGCATCCTGCCGTCACAGAGCAAGCGCATCATGCGACTCCGTTTCATCCTTTCGGCAAGACGGAGCGCCTTCTGTGACTCGACATCCTGCGGATCCTCCTGCAGGATCTTGCGCCACAGATCGATGGCGAGGTCGAACTGTCTTTGTTGCGCAGCGATCTTCGCTCGCAGATGCTTGGCTTGTCGCGTCTCCTGCGCCGGCTCGAGCCGATCCAACATCGCCTTGGCGGCCTCGTAGTCCCTCCTGGACGCCAATCCCGCTGCTGCTTGCACGATCGCTTCCGGATCAGAAACTGCCATGAGAAGACTCTCCAATAGATGCTACACGAAATTCAAGTCATCGCTCGCTAACGCTGGGAAAGCCAGATCCCTTCGGCGCCTGGCGCCGGCGCCGGCCACTGGCCCAGCTCTCGTACCCAGTGTCTCCACAACTCCTGACGGACCCGGTTCGCCTCCTGCAATTCCTCGTCGGTGATGATTTCGCCCCGGAGGTCCTCGTCGTTCATCCTGCTGGCGACTCTGTAGGCATCGTTGTAGGCATTCAGTTGCGGCGGGGTGCCTCGGAAGGACCGGGGGAACGTGTTGACGTCACGTATGAGATCGCAGAGCACTCGCAGGCGGACCGTGTAGTAGAGTCGCTTCAGCGAGTTCTCGATACTGTCGAGGGCCATTTTGTCGCCTCGGTCCAGGGCCTGTTCGAGTTCGGCGCCGATCGCTTTGAGCTCCTCGGCATCGCTTCCGGTCAGAGTACGTTGGAGCACGTGGAAGAACCGTCGGAGTCGGGGTCCCACCTGGAGATCCTCCAAGTGGTGGACCGCACCAGTCAGCCTCAGAATATCACGATAGCAGCGCGACTGGCATTCCCGATCGTCTTCTTTCGTTCGTTCGAGGTTCCTCTCGATTTGAGCGATGACCTCCTGCTCGCGGATCTGCTGGAGTCTCTCGGTTACGGTTGGCGTCGGAGACTCCGCGTCGATTCGCTCGACGGCCTGCAGCAACAAACGCCTGCGTGCGAACTCCCGGGTCATCTCCTCGGCTGGGGGATCGTTCAACGCCCCCATGAATTCGGCCTCGTATTTGCCGCCCACGGATCGCACGCTGGCCTGAACCGTGATCTGTCGGTTCCGATCTCGCTGAAGCGTCACTTCCACGAGCGAACCGGCAGGCAAATCGTTAGAGAGTTCGGTTCCCAGAATTCTCAGCTCGCCCACCTTCAGGTTGGCATCGCCATGAGGATCGACGGCGCCGAAGAAATGCTCGAGACCTTCCAACACCGGGATCACAAGCACATCCTCGTCATGGCCGCGCCTGAGGCGACTGACCGTGACGTATTCCCCTGTCTTCTCGGCGGGCAACCGGACTCCCTGTTGCAGCAGAATCTCCGTCCCATTGTCGTGCAAGCCCACCATCAGGTGCGACGGCAGTACGTCATCGGCGCTGGCGTAGGGGTGCCATATCCGCGGCTCATCGCATGTCACGACTGCATGACCGCCCGCGTCGAGGATCCGTGTCTCGAACTCAGACAGCGTGGGACCGGAGGCCTGAATCAGACTCACGTCCGCCTCGAAGAGCCCGGTCTCATCGATCGGCACCAATCCGCTCGACCACAAACCGTCCTTCCTCTTGATCTCCACCATCCAGCCATTCCAGGGTTGGCCGTCGCCTTGGATTCGTCCCATCACGGGGCAGATCGGCACATTGGAGAACGACGCGTACTTGAGGTCGACGCCCAGCTCTGATGGAAGCGGGGGTTTCTTGGGGGTTGGCAACTTGTCGGAAGGGATCTCCACCGTGGCAGCGAAGATGGCAGCTCCCTGCGCCACCGCCGTCATGGGGTCAATGCGCGATTCGAGCGGGATTCCGAGGCGGTCGCGCAGAACCTGCTGGACGTAGGGCGTCTTGCTCGGTCCCCCAATCAGGATGATCCGCTGCACATCCGAGGGCCTGAGCCGGTTCTTGTCCAGGAGGTTTCTGCAGGTGATGACGGCCCGCTCCACATCGGACGCGATGAGACGCTCATACGCGCTCCGCTCGATCGGAAACTCAACCTTCACCAACTGCTTCGCGGAATCTTCGAAGGGCTGGGGACACCTGATCACGGTCCGCTCTTTCTCGGATAGTTCGATCTTGCCCCTCTCGACCGCAAGGCTCAGCATTCCCCAAGCGGATCGCCTCATTTCCTGCGGGAGGTCCTCCAGGCTGTACTGCTCGCGCAGCGGACGGTAGTCCGGGTCCAGTTTGCGGTGAGTCTCCATTTTGATGTTGTACTGCGGGTCCACCTTGCGCGGCCCGAGGACGAAGTCGAGCAACTCCCGGTCGAACTTCCGGCCGCCCAGAAGGACATCCCCCGCGTTGCCTTCCGGCAGGGGGGTGCAGCGACCGTTTCTGATGACCATCAGGGAGATGTCGAGCGTGCCGCCACCGAGATCGAAAACCATCCACTTGACATTCTTGTCTTCCGCCGTGAAACCATAGGCCAGCGCCGCTGCGACAGGCTCCATCAGAGTCTGCGCAAACGTCAACCCGGCGCATTCCGCGGCCTTGAGGGTTGCCGCACATGCGGGCTGCTCCCACTTGGCCGGGACCGTGACTACAGCCGCACCATAGTCGGGATTGCCATCGTCCCGGTAGGCACGCATCAACTCATTGATGACGATCCCTCCCAGCTCCGGGACCGCAAGCACCTTGCCTCCCGGGAACTCATATCGATCGTCATGACCCAGGCGGATCTTGTACCCGGTGTAGCCGATGCCGCCGTCGGGCTCCATTAGCATCGCCTGTATGGCAGCGTGACCAATGAGCAGTCGGCCGCGGTTGCTGTAGTAGACGGCCGACGGCAGTACAGGGTTGATGCCGTCGGGCTTGATCACGCGCGGGCCGTTCTTCTCCATGACCGCGATGGCGGAATTGCTGGTGCCGTGATCGATCCCGCAAGGAATGAAGGTTCTTCCCATGATTGGCTCCTTAGGTTACTCGCTGTCCATCCGGATGCGGCTTTCATTGAGGTTTCGCGATGGTTCCTCGCCCCTGCTGCAGCAGCCGCCGTCCCGACATGACTACTGGCGACTCGCACTGGATAATGGTTCTGTAGGCAAGACCCGGCCTGACTTCAGGCTCGCCGAAGGCCCGGAAATCGAGACGACCTTCATCATATGCCTGTCCCGTGACGTCAATGCAACGAATGTCGTTCTTCTCCAGGGTGGATTGCAGATCGTCAAGGTATCGCTTCACATTCCGTGTTTCTGCACTCTGGATTCCTTCACGTTCCATCTGTCGGATTTGACACCCGATCCAGAAATGATTGTTGCATAGCGCGATGGCCAACTTGTCCGGGATCGTCTTTGGCGGCTCGCCGGGCGCCGACGTCGGAGGCTTCTGGATGCAGGCGGACGCAAGCGAAAGACTGCGGACCAGAGCCTGCTTCCATTCGCTCGACTTCGGGGCACAGATGCGAAAAGGGACCGGGTAGGTCCGCTGACACACGCGGATCAGAATGTCAACCAAGCTCATCGATAGATTCCCTCAAGAAGGCCAAGACGCTTATGTCTTCATGAAACGCAGGAGGACTTCTATGTGATTCCCAGGCGAGGCGACCAGCATCTCCAGACACCGGTTGAACTCGTCTTGCGACAGGTTCTTCTGCAACAAGGCCAGCAGATTCTTCTCGGATGGCGTCAGGGAGTCAAGCAAGCGTTGGGTCTCCGGATTGACGCGTCCAGGGGGTGGTTGCAGGCCGTCGTTGTAACCGCTGGTCTTGCTGTTCCTGTAGACAGGGAACCGGTTTTTGTGCGATTCCGGCTTTACGACATTGTCGAGCTGGCGCCACAGTTGTGCGATCTCGTCGTCAAGTTTCACGATCTGGGACTGAGCCGTGTTTTTGAGTTGCTCGATGCCCGCCTCCAGGTCCGCTGTCATCTTGTCGATCTTCACTTTGTGGCTGCCCAGACGCCGGAGCGGCCCCGCCACAGCCTGCCTGTACGTGTTCTCGATCTTCTGTCGATTCTCATTCATCTGTGCCTCAGCAACGTGAACCTCCGCGTCCCGCTGCGCCTGGACCTCGCCCAACATTTCCCCGGCGACACCCAGGCGACGTCCCGCGACTCTCCTGCTTGCGAAGAAGCCGCCCCCCAATCCCAGCAGCGCTGCGAGCAAGACCACGAACACAGGTAAAGGCGTCAACACCGTCAGGACAGCTCCCACGAGCGCCAGAGACGCAGAGCCGATGCTCATGTACGGCAAGCAAACGAGGAAGAACCCCTTCCATCCGGTCACCCGAGAATGCACCGATGTACATACCTGCCAGTATTCATCGAGCTGTGGCGCGAACTGCTGTTCGATTTGTCTGATCCTTGCGTCATACCGAGCCTTGAGATCAGCAAGCGATGCGTCGTGCACGTCCTGCTGGTTCTTGATGAGTTTGCGGTCCTCCTCTGCCTGTTTCGCTACCGAAGCATCCAGCCTGCGGACTTGGCTCTCGCAAACGCTTCGCATTTGTTGCATCTTCTCGTCACGGTCCCGTCGTACCTGCTTCTGTTGTTCGCGTTTCCCGTCCACCGTTTGCTGTACCTGGCAGTGTTTGTCCGTGCCGCCGATGCGTTTGCCGGCGACGTCCGCATCCTGAATCTGTCCGTCGTGCCTAGCTTTGGCGACCCGGGAACGCGGCACCAGGACATAGCACGATTCATATCGGACGACAAGAACCGTTTCGCAGACGATCTTATGGACCGGAATCAGGATGGACGATTCCGGGTCGGCGGGCTCTCCGTCGAGGAACCAGCATTGACCGAGGTCAAGGTCCACCGGCACATTGATTGACCCGTACAGAGACCGCACGTCGCTCTGTACCGATTGCAGAACGGTGCGCCGCGTCGCAGGGGACAGAGGCAGTCGAGACATCCGCTTGCCAGTAAGTATGGAATAATAGAGCGCGGGTTCTCTCTCTTGGGCATAGTCAATCCGGCTGCGCGTCGCGTCCAGGATGGCCCCACAGAGGGCATCGAAGCCAGCTAGACGCAGAAGATCGTCGCGCACGTTCAATCGACCGCCCAAGAGACGGTACAACGATTCCGCTTCGCAGATCAGAGGATCATAGAAATCGGCGAAGTCTCTCCACGTGGTCTTCCCGGTGGTAGAGAACCGCTTGGGCTGTCGGACGGGTACTGTCGCGCCGCTCGCGGAGAATCCGCAGTACGCACAGGTCGTTGTGTCCCAGGCAAAGGAGTATCCGCATCTCGGACACGCGTAGTCCCCCGCCCCTTCCGGCGGGGACGCGCGGAGAGCAGGATCCATTTCGAAGTACTCCTGTCCCTCAGGGTTCTTCGCTCGCTGCACAAGCGGCTCAAGCTGATACTGCGTCAAGCCCTGCACGATCACGGTGAGACGATTGTCGATGATTGGCTGGGCCAGACCATAGCTCGTGATGAGCCCTTGATGCTCACGATAGATGTCCTGCCGGCCGGTCCTTGCATATGTCGTGGCAAACAGGGAATTGAATCCCAGAACCGCATTGGCCACGCCGTACGCAAGTTGGTCGTCCACATCCTCCGGCTTGACCAATGGTGCTCGATCCGCCACCCGGCTTCGGATATAGTCCCAGAAATCGCGAGCGGCCAACGTGTTGGCCCAACATGTCAGGCACTGCGTCCAATGCTCCTGAGGCCACTGATTCCGCTGGCCCGTGAGGAAGTCGATTTCTTCAGTCAGCGCCAGGTTGTGGTAGACAATCGCCATAGCGTGCTCGGTCAACACCGAGCTGTACCCGATGGTCCGTTGATGGATGAGCTCCTCGACGACAGCCCGATTCGTCAGGCATCCTTCCTTCTTGGCAGCAACAAGCACGGTTCCATCAACGTGCGGCCAGAAGATCTCGCAGAAGGTGCGCCACTGCGGACCGTTCAGACGCGAGACGCAGTCCGCGACGTTCTGAATGCACAGATGTGCGTCGTAGCCCAAGCGGATTGCGATGCGGTCCACGGCCGCCGGATTCAGCTCCTGGAGCTGACATACGCGTTGGATGGCGCGCTCCAGCGAATCATCGTCGACGTTGGCGAATGTGCCCAGAAATCGGAAGCTGTTCTGTGCATATAGACCGCCATCGACGGCAACGCCCATGATGCTCACGCCGAACGGCTTGCTCAACAGCCGAGGAGCCTGAAGCTTGCCATCGATGATCGTACTGCCGGTCGGTTCATTCCATGGACTGGGCACGCCGCTCATAACAGAAGACCTCTTTTCCCCCGAGGGGCCCCCCCGATTACTTTGAGTGCGTACGCTTCTCCATCTGCCGCACTTTCTTGCAGTTCTCCCATGCCGCTAGTTGCTCGTCGTATGGAGCAACAGTTCCTTGCATGTGGATGCCGATCTTGCGGGCGACCTGCTGCGCCTTGTAGAACACTCCCTTGGCCTGGCTGTTCTCAATGTCCATGAAGGCCAGGATGAAACTCTTGTTGGGATCGAGCGTCTTGAGGAACTTGATGAAGGCTCCGGCCGGTGCGTCCAATCCGTTCTCCGGACTTGCCGACCCGTCGTAGAGCGCTACCTGATGGGCCTCACAGAGGACGGATTCCTGCCTTAGATCCACGGGAACGTGCGGTTCCACTTTCATCGTGCAGCCTTCTCAAAGGATTCACCACCGTGTTCTTCCACAAGAGCGTCGCTTGACGCGAGCGTGCCGCTGGTATCGCTGCCTCGAACTCCCGAGTCCGGCCGTTCAGAGCTCTGACCCATTTACGGCCCCACGCACTCCCGTGGACTGATGCTATTATTGCGACCTCGGCACGCGAAGTCAAGGATCGAGCGAGACACGTAACTGTCCCAACGATTGTGAAGTTCTCCTTCGGGCACATTCCGTGGCAACTCTCGTACAGACCGAACCACAACCCCTTGTGTCGAAGACACTCGTCCACATTTCGTGGGACAGTCACGTGAGACATCCAGGACCGCCCGGTATAAGCTGGCGGCCGCCAAATCCGATTCAAGGTCACAGCACTCTCCATTCGACGAACCGACGGACGCCATGGTCTGTCTGCACCAGGGTTGGTGCTCTGCACAGGCCGTGGAGAACGGGCCACTACGCCGCCGTACGCTTGCTGCTCGGGAGCGTGATCTCGGGCGTCTGCTCCTCGCCGTGGCTCGCAGGAATCGCATGGGGCGCCTTGGCGGACATGATGGCCAATGCCACAATGACAGACAAATCGATGAGCAGTCCGATCCCGAAGGCTGCTTCTACATCACCGCCATTGGCCTCAATGGCCAACCCCAGCAGGAAGGCGCAGACGAAGCCAATCACCATCGGCGTCAAAGCCCAGCCCTTCCAACCCCGTTTCCACGCCTTGCAGGTCAGGCCAATCTCAATCAATAGAGTGATCATAATCGTACCTTCCTTTCTTTCCTGTGCTGTTTGCCAACGACAATGTGCGTTGACGATTCTGAGACGCGATTCACGACTTCTTCGTATCGAACCACGTGTCCAACATCGGTCTCTCTATGGTCCTTACCGGACCAGCGCGCACTTATCGCGGCTGGAAACGACTCTCGGCGTGAAATTGTGTGCGCATCGCGCCAAACAGACCGGCACGGGCCTGATGCCACGGCCGGAGAAGGCGACGATCGTGATGTGATTGGCGGCGTGCCGCACCGAGCGAGGGCGCGAACCCGCACCCTCGGGGGTATGGTTTACTGGAGGACAATCTCATTCTTGCAGATGCGCAACAACCCTCCTTTCGGTTCCGGAACAGGCACGTAGATCCAGCGGTCGTCCGCGACCGCCTGGGAGACGTCACGGCACTTGAAGCGAGAGGCAACAGCCCGCGTCCTGCCATCGCGCAAACGGATCGCCTCCACAGGTCGACCGCCTTCGGAGGCTACCAACTTCCACTGCTCGATTCCATCGTCGACGACCATCTCGGGGCCGATCCGTTCACGAGGTTGCTCATAAGGCTGCCATGTCCACGTCGACGGCGCCCCCTGTCCGCGGATACCGGTGAACGCACCGATTCCCCACACGAGCACCGGCCCTTTGGGGAACTTGGTGATACGCTCCAGGTCGAACATCTCCTGCGAGGCGGTCCCGTGACTCGCGTAGCAGTAGAGTCCGCGGATCGGGACCTGCTGCTTGTTCCAGTCCACCGTCTGTTCCACGACACCGATGGGCGTAGCAGTCAGCAACACCGATCCATCCAACACCGCATCGCGGACATCGTCGAAGCTGAAACGCCCATTCCGAAACAGATTCGATTTGGTTCCGCCACCTTTCGCGCCCAAGGTAACGAGCTGGCCCCCGGCGGTCGCCCGCACCTGGAGCCCGCGCTGGGGGTACTCGTACCACTTCATAACCGGGTCGATTTGACGGCAGTAGGCCTTCTCAAATGCTCCATCGTCGCGGCCGTGCTTCCACGAGTTGTCTTCCCACACATACACCTCGGCATCCGCTGTCTTGCACAGTATCCGCGAAGGCTTGTCGCGATCGCGGATCACCTCATGAACCGCCGGCAGAGCGGGCCTCGGGGTTGGCCCCACGGCGAGAATCGTCTGCGCGAAGAACTTGATCGGGCGAAACTCCCGGTACGAGTATAGACAAACGCCGCCGTCGGTGGCCATCCAGAACCGATCCCCCTCGACGAGGAATTCATGCACGTCATCGAATACGAACCGTCCGTTCTGGAACAACGGATATGCCGACTGGTCGGTCAGATCCAAAGGTGCGACGTTCAACTGGGGCTCTCCCTTGTCCATCATGCGCCAATGGAACAGGTCGTTGTCCACGAGCACCATCGCTCGATCCATGGGACTGTCTTTCTTGTCCCACAATGACCACGTGTCCTTGGCAGGATCGAAGACATAGCAGCACCCATTGCGCGCCTGTGCGTAGAGCCTGTCTTCACGGCGGTCGACGTACAGCGAAGTGACGTCCAGCAGGGGCATCAGTCCTGTCGTCGCGCCTGCAATGGCGTAGATGTCGACGTCCAGTCGCATGTCGTGCGCCGCGCCGCCGCCGGTCGCGTCCGCTAAGGAGAACCGGGTTATGCCGCCGGCCGTCCCAATGTACAACTGATCGTGGAAGAAGGCCATGGTGCGCCGTGGCTCTCGGATCGCCGCGTGATTCACCTCCAAGAACATCCATGTGCCATTCGTCAGATAGGGGTAATTGACCGGGACATGCACGCGCTCCCGGCGAGGCCGCAACCTCACAGGCTTGAGCGAGTCCTTTTCCCACGACCATATCGGGTCTTCGGCAACCGCACACGCCGAGAGGAAGCCCCTGTTGTCCGCAGGAACCTGTCGCCACTGGCCGCCGGCGCTCTTGACGTCACAACACAACACGGTGTTGTCACTCGCCCGGCGCGCGTAGATCAGGCGGTCACCGTCTCCCGCCCGAACGAAACCTATGCCTTGCGCAGGCGCAATGCCGGTCAGTTCGCCGGCGGGCAGCGTCTGTTCGCTTCGGATATCGAACTTCGTCGGATCGATGCGATTGGGGTCGTCCCAGGCGAACACGGCAACCCCCCCGCGCGTTCCCACCCACAGCGTGCCGTCCGCCAGCGAGGCGGACAGTGGCACATCGTGAGCGAATCGGCAGACGGATTGAACTGCATCCCGCGTGTTTTCCAGGTCGATCAGGCGGACGATCTGGCGGCGCCAGCGCATGTCGAACGGATTGGTGCCGGCTGTCGACCACCCGCGTGCGGTCACCTGCCAGGCATCGGGATCATCACTGATGACGTTCCGAGTGTACTCGAATGTGGACCGTCCGGTTTCATCCGTCAGCTCCCACTTGCCGAAGGAACGCCCGCCGTCGAAGCCCTTGAGCTGGTATAACCGTTCCGGCCCGTTCACGGCAAAATTGACGCGATTCCTTCTGGCGTAGGCAACTGTCGAGACGCGGGCCGGTTCCAGCCCGTCGGACACGGCGTCGCAATACAAGTAGCGGAATGCCCCTGTTACGTTGTCGGTGCTCCCCTCGACGGAACGCACATCGTATGCGGCCACTCCTCCATCGGTGCCGATCAGCGTCAGGTCGTTCGCGTCGCCCGCATATGGGCACACGGACCTGAGGATATCGAAGGTGAATAGCCCTTTCTTACCGTCGAACTCCACGCGTTTGTAGCGGTCCGCAGGCTCGCCGATCCGGACGCGAACATCAAGCTGGCCGGAGGCTCGTCGCACCTCAAATAGAGGTCCTTTGGCCACCTGGGTCGCCAGGGTTCTCTCCACTTCGGGCCTCTGAGTCGATGGAATCGACCGCCAGGTCGTGTCGAAATAGTAGAGTTCGCTCGACGTCTTCAGCAGGAGCTTCGGGGTGTCGTCATAGGTCAGATGAGAGAGAGTCGCGCCGCTCCCGACCCCGGTGATCTTCTCAGGCTTTCCGATCTGTCGCAGATCGGGTCCGACGCGCGGCAGCAGGCCTTTCTCGGTGATCAGCCACGGCATGTCGGCATACCCGGCATCATAGACGGTGTCGAAGTCGAACCGGCCCCCTTTGACCTCCGCAGGCAGGATATGCGGGCCGGACCAAGGACTCCCCTGTCCCGGCCGCAACTGGACTTGCAGTTGTACGCCGTCGCCATCCAACTGCCAAGGGGACTGCTGGACGAGGCGCCGCTTGATCCGCGCAAACACATCGTCCTTTCCATCGTAGGGCCGCCATTGCCCGTCATGCGACAACACCGCGCCCGACTCGAGCCGGGCAAAAGCCTTGCCGTCAATCTGTCCGAGCATGATCGCAGGTGCGTTTTGTCGGGCCAGCGAAGAGAGGTCACATTTGTCCGGGTCGATCTGGTACAAGCCAAACTCGCTGGCGACGTGACAGGCGTTCTGCTGACCGAGAATGCTGTTGACCCGTTCGAAGTCGAACAAGCCGTCGTTGCGCAGTCTGACCTCGACGAATGGCTGGTCCGCGACGAGGCGCGCCTGCATCGACATGGGGCGCACCAGCGCTTGGGCTTTCTCGATGCGCCAGGTGTTGCCATACACCAGATGTGCGTCGAGCCGCGTCACCGCTTCCTTCACGGCCGCTGGATCGGCAGGCGACCCCCACTGTCTTCCATCCCACTCCAACAGACCTGCGGGCCATTGCAGCACAAGCTTAGCGCCTCGGCCCAGGGGCACGACTCGCACACGCCAGTCTTCCGCAGGGACCAGGCCGCCGGGGGTGGCCGGCGTCACGTAATCCCATGCTCCCGTGGCGTTGAAACGGAGAACCCCGCCTTTTGTGACAGCCCACAGATTGTTCTCGAACACCGCCAGGTTGTAGGCAGTGTCCGTGTCAAAACGACCCCGGGCGGCGTCGAACGACACAGTGATCTCCGGCACATTCGGGGTTCTGCCTCCCAGGGTAACCAGTCCCTTCCGGTCCCATTTGATGTCCGCACCCTCATAGAAATACGGTCTGAGCCGCGCGATTGCCTGGGCGTAGTCGTCTGCAGACGCGGTGGACCATTGCTGCCTGTCAAAGGACCACGCATGATACGGCGGCGCGGTCGCGCGCAGCCATGTGTCCCGGCTGCCCTGGCTCTGGGGTGGTTCGAGAACATCGGCAAAACCAGCGAACGATGGCAGTTTCCATGCAGGGTCGAGGGAACCGAACGATCCGTCGCCGCCGGTACGCGCCATCGTCGCCAAGCCGTCGAGCGTGTAGAAGCAGAGTCCCTTGTCACTTACACTGAACGCCCTCGGCCGATCGAAGCCGAACCCTCTCTGGGAGAGCGACACAGGCGAAGCGACCGTGCCCAGGACTGCGTCGAGCTCGGTCCCACCGGCGCCTTGGCGCACGCGCCAGTGGGTGAGCATTTCATTGTAGCGAGAGATCGCCGAGGATCGTGCCAGAACCTGTTCCATTTGGGCCCACTCGACCTGATCCCATTTCTGTCCGCCGTTCGATGACGCATAGCACCTGCCGCCGTTGGACCTCGCGAGGAGATACCCCTGGTCGTTGACGATTCTGACGAGATTGGGATCGGTCAGACCACAGCCGCCTTCGTAGATGGTGTCCATTCTCAGCGAGGTCCCGTCAGCGGTCATCCCCACGGCGCCCCCTGCGGTGGCCAGCAGGAGTTTGTGTCCGTTGGTGGTGACGTCACGGATCACATCGTGGGCGAATCCAAGCCCTCTGCCTCCTCGCGCCGGCAGAATCTGCGGCGTGGCGCCCCCGACCTTCATGGCAATGGCCAGTCGACCATCCGCGGTCTGGAAAGCCCCTTCGGGCTGGCGGCGCACGGCAAAAACCTCTCCCTCGAATGTGACGGGGTCGGGTTTCGCATAGGTAAAACCAGTCCCGATCTCTTCTTCCTCGACCCATCGGCCCTGCTGCATCTTGAACGTTCGCACGCCGGCCATCGTGTTCATGTGCAGTACACCCGGCTGCATGGCCACGCGATCGGCGCGGTCGAACCCGAGACGTCCTTCGCGCATTTCCATTTCCAGCATGCGCTGCCCTACTCTTGCCCTGAGCTTGTACTCGGGTTTCTGGCCGGTCACTTCCCAGTCGCTGGGGATGCGCCCGGAGGAAGCCCCCGGCAACGGCACGACATCCCCTGGCTTGAGTTTCGTCCAGACGGCGGTCTTGAGATCGCACGACCAGATATCCACACGGGATTGAACCAGGAGCATTGCCCTGCCGTCACCGATGTCGATGATCGTTCCGGATTCTCCGGACGAGCACGGCGGAACCTGACGACTCCATTTCCGGTCCTGCATCGTGTAGTGGTACACGCTGCCGTCATCCAGCAGCGCGACGCAGGCGTTGGCCACTCCCAGCAGCTCGCGAATCTGCCGCCCGTCCGGAAGGGAGGTTTCAGCTACGCCGAGACTGGTCAGCTTGCCATCCGCCTCCAGTTGACGAAGTCGGCCGTCCGCTGTGACCGCGACGATGGTCTGCCCATCGCTGGAGACGTCCAACAGCCCGTCCACGGACGCGCCGATCTGCAATTGTGGAGTGACAATACGACTCATCGTCACCGTCCCGCTCTTCTGTCGCGTCGCCACCCACAATCCGCTCTTGGCGGGAAGGAACCGGTCTGCTGTGCCACTGAGCTCGCGGATGGCCCAGACATGGCGCTGGGGATCGTATGCCCAGAGTCTGGCGCCCCGGGTGTCACTGCGCGGCAATAGGAGCAACTGCCCATCGCGCTCGGTGGCGGCCGCGATGTCAAACCGCACGACGTCACGGTCTTCGATCATTCCCGGGCGGTGTTCCGCAGCCACCTGTCCCCTGGCGTCCAGGAGCAGGAGGTGGCCTTCATCGGTGATCACCGCGAGCCGATCGCCCTCGCTCACGGCCGCTCTGGCCGTTCGTCTCTCGGGCAGAGAGGCAACCCACTGCTGACTCGTCGCGTCGAATCGCAGCAACCCTCCTGTCTGCGTCACGGCGAAGATTGTTCCGCCGGTGCCGCCAACCTTCTCGAACCGCGCCACGCCAGTCACGCCGGGGAAGGATTGCCACTTGTGCGTCGAGCGATCGTACGCCACCAGAGGACCGTTCGCGGTCGTCAGAAAGAGCGTGTTGCCCTGCTCCGCGAGCGCCACGATATCTGCTGCGCTCTTGACAGGCAGATCTTCCGACAGAGCAGGGATGATCGTGCGGTCTCCTTGAGTCGTTCGCAAAACCACCTGTCCCTTCGCATCCGTCAGCAAGATGGACTTGCCGTCGCCTGCGACATGTACCCAATTTCCGTCGTCTTTCTGCCACTGGTCGACGAGCCGTCGAGACAGTTGCATATTCGAGGGGCACCAGGCCCAGAGCTGATCCTCCAGGCGCAGGAACTGCCCGACCCCCTGGATCGGTTCCGTCGTCCAGGAATGGGTTTCGAACGAGTACCGCGCGACAACGCCGGACTCGTCCGCCCGGTAGAGCGTGCCTCTCTCATCCGTGCAGACAGCGGCAGTGCCCGGGGAGGGGCTGGCCGGGAACCGTTCGCCGATCAGCACCATCGGCACGGACGGTGGTTCCGTGGAGGGCTCGAAGGCAGCCGGCAAATCCGCTTTCAGGAGCCATCGGTCTGTGCCGTCCTTTTGCACCAATCCATAGAAATGAGAGCTGCTGATGTCCCCCCGGATCCGACCGCTCGCCTCCAGAATCGTCCTGGTGACTTGCCAGCCTGCCTCGGGCGAGTTTCTCGACAAGAGCACTGCCTTGTCGTTGCCGACGGCGACCACCTTGTCCGACCGTCCCTGGCAGGCGAGCAACTGCTCGACCGACCCGCCCGGCTCCATGATGGAATTCCAGCTCCAAGGGCGTCCCGCTCGTCGGCCGTAAGCCGCAACGACTCCGTCGCCCGACGCAACGATCAGGTCCTGTCCTGCCTCCACCGCAGCAGTCAGACGCCCGCGGACCGGACAGCGACTGGCCTCCAGGATCGCCACCGGACGATCCTTGTCACCGTCGGAGATGGCCTGCAGCCTGCCGTCTGCGTCCAGAACAACCACGACAGAACCCTGCGTCCCAGTGACCTGGCGTACTCGCATGCTCTCGCCGGACGCCGTGCGGACGATCTCCCAGGCGTCCCCTTCATCCGTCCATCGCCACAATTGTCCGGTCCCGGATCGCCCGTAGAGATATGCGGCGCTTGCCGCGAATTCGACAATACTCGTGGCCACGTTGGGCTCGTAGGTGTGCCAGCTATGTTCCTGTGCGTCGTACCGTCCAGTACGCGCAGGTGTCGCGACAAACAATCGTCCTTTGAACACGGCGCCTGCCTTGACATTGGCCAGTGTATCGGCAAAACCGTCGCCCACCAGCGTTCTCATGGGGACCGCGCCACTGAAGGGATCGCTCATTAGGATATTGCCATTGGCCTTCACCGCCACAACCGTGCCATGGCCGGCGTTGATGCGTGTGACGCCGTCGGTGGCCCGCACCCAGTCACTGCTGTCTTGCGGCCGGCAGAACAGGACATTCCCGGTGTCGAGAAGCCACAATCCACCTCGAGTGACCGCGAGGTTCCCGACGGCGCCGGCGCCAGGCGGCAGAGGTATGCTGGTCCACTGGTGCGTCGCAAGATCGTAACGGCCCACCTCCGGGCCGTGCGCCGAGAGGCCGTACCGGTTCGTGTCCGGACCATGGGGCGCAACGTAGAGAACCGTTCCGTCCACCGCGGCCGCAGTCCACGCACGCTGGTCGCCCAGCAACGCGGTGGCCTCGACGATAGTCCTCTTCTCGGTGTCGCCGAGGGTCTTCACCCACAGACGGTAGGATGGCCCGTCCTCGGCAATCACCACGACGCGATGACTGTCTCCGTAGACGTCCACAACCGATAGCTCCTCCTGCGTCCAGATCCCTTTGCCGGGAGGACCGTCCGCCGGCGGCGGCGTGGCAACACCGGACGAACTGTCTGCACGACGGGTGTCCGTCACAGCCTGAGCCAGCGCACAGGAGTACAGGGCTTGTTTATTGTCGATGGCCCACAGCCGGTCGATCGCTATGATCAGACGCTGCAATCCAGGAATGGGCTCGATGGCCGTCCACCGATGTGTCGTAGCGTCATAATGACCGATGCTCTGCTCCGAGCCGACGACCAGATGAGAGCCTTGCGAGACCGCGGTTGTGATGCCCTTGGGGTCGATCTGAATGCCGCCGCCGGGGATGACCGTGGACCACACGCTTCCATTGTAGAAGTGCAGGCTTCGGTCCGATCCGACCTGTACGAGACGCGGACCGGACGCGTCGAGGTCCAACGACCCGTCCACAGGCGCCTCCTGGCCGGCGCCGGCATCGACGGCAAAAGCTCGGACCATCTCTCGACTGTTGCGCACGAAGGCTCCGATTCCTTTGTCGCGCGTTCCGACGAAGAGAGCGGGCTGGCCTTCAAAGGTCCCGTCGGTCGCCGCGGTGATGTCGCCCAATTCCAGGCCGGGGAAACGACGCGGTCCGATGCTGTACTTCCAAGGGTTGGTATGGCGACCGACGTTCTCCCGCTGGGCCATGTAGACGCAGGCGGGGGAATTCGCTGTCTTCGGTTTCGCCTTCACAAAGATCGCAGGCGCTGCGGGCACGATCTCCTGAACGGTGGAGTCGTGGAGACCGGCATCGATCACCTCCAGCGACTTGGCCGACGCCGCACGAATACGATGAAGACCGTTGCCGCCGACCCAGGCGGTGCACTCTTCGGTGTACGTATCCACGCCAAGGGTCAGATCATCAGACCGCGGCCAGGAGTCCGCCGCAGCCGAGCCGGTCATCTGGTGGCCAGCGGTCTGATAGAGCCCCGCGCGCAGCTTGCCTGTGTCCTGTGGGTCGCGATAGATCATCCACAGGGCATCGTGGGCATCGTCTTGGCCGAAGCGCAGAAGCGATTGGCGACTCAAGCCCGCAGCGCTGCCCTCGCCGATCAGGGCTCGCATCTGGTCAGCCCCGCCGTCGCCGAGGTTCACGCGCAGCCTGCCCAGGCCTCTATCGTTCGTAAGATAGGCAAGGTCCGCGGTGTTCGATGCGGCGTCGGATTCCGTCGTGTGGATCGTCCTGACGTTGTCGCCCACCAGGCCCGACTCCCCGTCCACGTGTTGGGTCTTCGCCCAGCCTCTGGAAGACCAGTGCCCCAGGTCGATCCCTCCCGTGCCGGCAACAGCCAGGATGCCTCCCCCTGCCATTTCGAGATCGTTCACTCGCTCGGAACCGATGTCCCCTTCGGATTGCGTGAGGACCTCGTCCCAACAACGATGGGAAGGGTCGTAGATCCCTACGCCGGGGCCTCCAACGAGCCGCCGTCCCGTGGAATCGTCCCACACCAGGGAGGAGGCGGTCTCGTCATCGACTCCGGGAAAGTAGGAAGTGTCCACCGCAGGACGGGACCAGAGAGCCATCCGGTCCAGGTCCTCCGGCAAGCTCGCCAGTTCGATGCCACGGCGCGAGTCGTCGCGCTGCTCGTAAACAATCGCCAGGCGACCCGCGTGGGCCGACAAACCGACAATGCTCGGGTCCGAGAGGCCGGGGTCCAACGTCTTCACAGCCTTACGCTGCCAGTAGTACAGATCCTTAACGCGCGTGCCACAGTGGAATGTCTGTGCATCGGCCGCAAGCAGGCGATTTGACTGCCCTTGCGGGCCTGTCTCCACAGTCACCGCCGCGACGGCCTTGTCGAGTCTGTTCCAGGGACAGACAGCCTGGTGGGGAACCTCCTCCCCCAGGTCGCGGTGCGTTCGCGCCCAATAGAGAGCCGCGAATGCTGTCACACCGCCCAGCACGCTGATAACAAACAACACCAGGGCAACCCATATGGTAGGTCGCTGTCCCCTGTGCGTGGCGGGCTTGAGGTCGGTGTGGAAATTGGGTCCGTCCTCTTCCACAGCCCTTGCGAGTTGCTCCAAGGGATTGTCGTGATTCCCATCCATCATATGTACTCCGACATTCAGGTTGTCTTCGCCCTGCCACGAGGGCGCGTCGTTTATGACGTGCCTTCGCGAATCTCACACCCAACCGCAATGACCTCCACGTCTCACGGACGCTTCCACCTGACTACTCCAGTTCAGGGATGTCATCGGGCCGGCTGGTGTCCTCGTCAGGCGGTGCGTCCGGGCGCCGCCGATCCACCGTTCGGGCCATCGCCCATATCCGGCGGATTCGGCTGTCGCCACAGGAGGCATAGAGGCACGCTGCCAACCAGCACAGCTCCCACCACATCGCGGTACCCTCACTTAGATGCTCGATTTCCTGCTCGACCGCCATGCCCGCCAGTTGACGAATGCGCCGATCTGCGTTCTTCACGCGATACTCCGGCTCGCCGCATGCCTGGGCCAGGCTCAGAGCCTTGCCCCTGTGCTCGTCAAGTGCGGTCAGTGGCGGAACACGACGCTCCTGGCGATCCGACAACCACGGGAAGCGAGCCTGGTTGCCTTTGTGTCTTTGGATACATAACGAAGTGAACGCGCCAACATAGGCCAGTCTCACCATCGCGGTTTCGAACGCCGGTCCTACGTCTTGGGGTCCATCACTCGGCTCGGGTCCCGCGTTCTTGTTCTCCTCACTCAGGATGCTGCTGGCTTCCACATCCTCCGGCGACAGCAGCAATCTAAGATGTGCTATCAAGCGGTATCGCATCAGCAAGACGCACCGCAGGACGTGCTCCAGCAGATCACCTGCGAAACTCCTGCCGTCCAGGACTGGACCGCAGAAACGCTCGTAGCGATCGTACAGAACGAGACTTCCCGCGTGGGTCTGCTCCCGGTGCGACAGCCATTCCTCCAAACACCGTGCCGACAGGTCCAGCAGATGCAACGCGAGTTTTGCCTCTTCTCTGAGAGCATCGCTGGGGTCCTGGTCCCCCTCAGAGAGAGCCAGATCGCGGATCAACTGGTGTTGCGTCTCGCCCGTCTGACCCAACAACTCCGCGGCCTTGAGGAGATTCAGATGCGTCTGCTCCTCGCTGTCCTTGGAGCCGGCCCCGAAGACGTGACATTCGGCCTGTGCTTCTGTCAACGCTATCCAGGTGACGCGCAACTGACGCAATTGTCCGTTGTTGAACTCTGGCGGCGGCTCCCGCGACGGCCTCCACCCAGACTCGCCTGCCGGATCGTCGGCGGGCTTAGCTGGATCGGACTGCTTGGCCCACTCCTCGATTCTCCGGAGATAGGCGTCCAGGGGATCACTGGCGGGCTCGTCCTCGAACCGGCCGAACCTGGCGGATGCGTAACGGCACCATATCTCCTGTCGCATACGCTCAACGCGCTGCATGACGAACGCGGAGTCGATCGTCGGCATCCACTCGCGACAAGCCAGGAATCTCAAGACCCACGGAACCGGCCAAATCCGGCTGGCTCGAAAGAGCGTCGTCCACAGGTTGACGCCGGGGACCCGCAGATCGCGATCTGTCAGTCGGTCCGAGCACAGAAGCGTGTCGGGCACGCCTTTGGCCCGGATACATCGCAGGGCATCCAGATACAACGTCATCCGCGGGTCGCTTCCGATGTATTTGTCGAATTCTCGTTCGCAATTACCGATCTTGGCAATCGCGAAACCCGATGTGCCGATGCATACCATCACAACGAGCAACAACACCAACAGGTCCGAGGGAACACCCAGGAAGAACCACAACATCCAGACCCCGACGAGGATCGCCGCGACTTTGAGCCAGGCCAATCCTGCCCTCGACCGCAACTGCCGTGCGCCGGCGAGAAGGTCCGCGACAGCAATCCAAGGCTTTCTGACATACGAGGGGATCTTGCGGCACGCAGGACCAAGTACATGAAACACGAATGAGACCGCCCGATGCATATGATTCCGCAGGAACAGCAGGGAACCCGCAGGGTGCAGCAGACTGTCCGTGATGCGGCACCACTTCGCCCGTGACAGAACGAAACAGATGGCCAGCACCATGACGGGGTAAGCGATCCACGAGTACCAGTGCATCCGGTACAACAACAGGTAGACAAGGACCGAGAAGAGCAGAACAAAGAAGGCGATCTTCCGGATATCACCCACCAGGCGGGATACAGCAGACAACAGACTCTTTCTTCTTCCATCGCCGGACGATCGTTTGGTCTTGCCCCTCAGATAGAACACCACGAGCAGGCACGCCGCGAGGGGCAGGCAGAACAACTCCCACGCATAGACGACATTCACGCAGAACCACTGCCCGTAGACGTCGACCCACTCGAACAAGGCTTTTGCAGCGTCAGACACTCCCATCAATATGCTTCCCGTAACGTTTCCCTCTCGGCGATATCAATGTGCTCCAACATGGTTCGACACCGGTTCGCCAGATCGCCAAGCCTGCTCCCGACTTCTTCCTCGCGGATCGGCTCGACAACGTTCTCGTTCACGAGACCGTCTACAGTCACGACGCGAGACACAGACGTAGTCAACGGTCGGGCTTCCGGTGCGGCCCGCTTGGATCCAAACCAGACCTCCAGGCACCACCTGCGCAGAAATGCGATCATTCGGCCCAGCGCGGATCGCTGTGCGGATGTATCCGTGTACTGCGCGAAGCGCGGTGCTCTCATTTCCAAGCGCCGCGCTTTCTCAAGCCGCTCCGCCAATCCGTCCGACTTGCCTTGGTACTGTTTTGCCGTGTCGTTTCTCTTCTTCCCTTCTGCGTTCAGAGTCTCGACATCCGCCATGACCTCGCCGAATCGTTGCTTCCACGCGCGTCGGAGGATGGGGAGCCGAGGCATCAGGACCGGCCAGGACGGCGGCCAGCCCTTCGGCACGGGTTCCGACGCCAACCTGTTCCCAACACGACCGAGCACCGCATGCCAGAAGCGCGCAGCCGGCGCGACCATCCACGAACCTGCACGTATGACCTGCGGTGCGTCAGGGAATATCGAACACATGCGATCGCGAACGCGCCGCATCCGGGCACACACCCCGCGGGGGCTGCCGGCATCCGCTTCACGGCCCAGACGCGCGTCGCCTTCCTTCTGGGCCGCTTTCAGTTCCTGAAGCTTCTGCATTTGCAGGGACATCTGATTTTCGATCTTGTCTGCCGTCATCGCTCGTTCCTGTTGTTGCACCCCAGTTCCATCCCGCGTTCATCCACTGCTTTCGGCTCCATAGCCTGCGGCCCTCAGATCCGAAACAACTTCTTGTACCACGGCTCGGGAGCCGGGCCCATCTCCGGCAGGTCTTTGGGTCCCAGCAACGCGAGAAGCTCCTTGTGAATCTTCTTGAGCTTTCGGAGCTTCCGATCCTGCAATCGTCTCTTCTCCATGATTATCCCGAAGTCGCGGAGAATCTCGCTCTTCTCCTTGTCTATTTCCTCGGCCATCGTGTTAGACGGCAGTTCCTTGGGCCCCACCAACGTACGAAGCTCCTCATGGATCTTCTTGAACTTTCGGAGCTTCCGACCTCGCAACCGTCCTCTTTCCATGAGGATCCTGAACTCGCGGAGAACCTCAGTCTTCTCCTTGTCCATTTCCTCGGCCATCGTGCCAAGCTGCTTGGCTTCGGCCTCGTTCTTCTTCTTGAGGGCGTCGAGCTTCGCCTTCTCGTCCTCCAATCTCTTCTCCTTTGCCTGGAGATTGGTCTGGTCGGCCTCCAGCTTCCTGCGCACCGGCTCGATCTGTTTGATTTCCGAATCGAGTTTGTCCGTCTGCTCATCGACCTCGTGCCGTTGCTTGCGAATTTGCAGGAGCTCGTCTTGGTGATCTTTGAATCGCTGGCTCAACTCTCGCCTCTTCTCGTCCAACTCGTGACGTTCCCTCGCGATGTCCTGTTTCACCACATCGATTTCCTGGGATTTCTTCTCGTTCTCCCGAGCCAGATCCTCGTTTTCTTCCGCCAGCGTTTCATTCTCCTGTGCCATCCTCTGGAGCGTTGCTTTTCGCGACTCCAGCTCAGCCTTTCTTTCTTGCAGCAGGAATTGCGCTTCGCGGAGCGCCTGGATCTTGCCGTCCAGCTCATCCACCTCTTGGCTGACGGTCTCGATCTGCTCGTTTGTCTCGAGCAGCGCTCTGTTGACTTTCGCGTCCACCTCGGCCACTCTCCGCATGACGGCGGACTGCAGATCGGAGACGTCTTTCAAAGACGCCTTCAACTGCTTCTCGGACGCGCCGCACTTGCCGTCGACATCGACCAGACTCTTGCGTCTGTCCTCGAGCGCCTGATTGTCCTGGGTCAGCTTGTCGTTCACGTTCTGCAGACCCTGTTCGTATTCCGTCATCTTCTGGAGCGCTTCTGTGTGGGCCGACTCGTATGCCTTGAAGGCCGCCACGCCGCCCTGCATGAGCGTCTGGTTGGACTTCAGGACGCTCAGAAAGAACTTGTCCCAGGTCGCCAGCGTGCTCTCGATGGTGCGCTCCATCTCGCCGACCGCGTCGGCCAGGGTTCGGGTCTGTCCTTCGATCGCCCGAATGTTCTCGTCGACGACTTGCCAGTGCGTTTCCGCCGTAGAAATCCCCTCTTCCGCCGCGTTGAGGACCTGCTCCTGCAACTCCATGGCGTGCCGGGTGGCCTGGGCTACGCTCTGCGTCAGCTCCTCTTCCACATCTTGCGGGATTTGTCTTCGGAATTCGAGCAAATGCGCGCTGAACCGGTCGTTGAGAAATCGGAAGCATTCGAGATCGGTGAGCGGTTTCATGCCGGTGACATACAGGATCTCCCACGGCTGCCGTCCGTCGTCTCCATCGCGCTGCGGCAGCGTCCGCAGCAGCACAGGTTCGGTTGGATCCGCGTGACCTTCCCAGAGCAACGTGCGGATGAGGGACACAAGCGATTCATCTTCCAGTCGGGGACGTATCTCGTCTCCGTACCGCACGAATAGCGGCAAGTGCCACTCGTGCCAGTCCGCGCGTTGGATGAAGACTTCGTCGGCAAGCTGCGTGAGCAACTGGCTGTGCGTCGCGGGACGGGTATCAATCACTACGTGCAGGCCGTAGCGTTCCCCCTCGGTGGGATGCGGATCCTCGTAGAATCCATACTTCATGTGCTGCAAGTAGCCGTAGGGCTGTTCGAGCAGACGACGAAAACTCGGATTCAACGCAGGCGCCGGCCCCGTGTCTTCACCGCCGGCCGCCAGCATCTGTCGGAATACGAAGGCCAGGTAGATGTTCTCGCGTCGAATCAGATGCGCAGTCCGGTGATCGCGGACGAGATCCTCGATCGCGCGCTGATGCCATGCAATGTCGTTCTCGATCGACTCTGCGGTAGCGGTCACGCTGCGACTGTCCCGCTTGACGTGCAGGTCCAGGACCGCATCCCCGGACGGGGAGCGGGACGTCAGGTACACGCTGGGCGCCGCCTCGTCCTGCGGCAGGTACAGGGGTGTCTTCTGGAACTGGAAGATGTGCCCGAACTCGCGCTCCTCCA
This sequence comes from uncultured Pirellulales bacterium, assembly GCA_964507995.1. Lineage (GTDB taxonomy): Bacteria > Planctomycetota > Phycisphaerae > Sedimentisphaerales > Anaerobacaceae > PLanc-01. Next base: position 56,796 of record CAZDTD010000001.1, read on the forward strand.
GACACAACCAGCGAGGTTCCATCTTCGCGGGTTTGTTCTGGCCGCGGCCGGCGCGGTTGTTCCGCGGGGAGTCCGCACAGATCAGCACCATGCGGGATTGGGTATCCGTCAAATCGTACAGATGGTCCAGGTCCGTGAGCGGATGCTCGTAATCCCACTCGACGTAGTAAGGGCAATCGGTTGCGTTATGCAGACGATAGAACGCCACCGCGCGGACAGCCTCGCGGTCACGTCCGAGTGTCCAGTCGCCCGGCGGGCAGAACCCTTTCGGGACCTGGCCGACCAACAGCAGATGTGTCAATCCGTCGCTCTCCCGACGGGGCTCGATGAATCCAACGCGGATGTCCCCGCATCCCATGTCCAACAGTTGCGTGTGCCAGTCGCGGTACTGGCGGTCCTTCGCGTCGAACAGCGCGACTGCGACGCCATTGGCGCCCGGCGACTCCATGCGAGGAATCAACCGGATGCGCTGGAGCAACTTGTTGATCGTGTGAGACTTCCCTCCGGGAGGGTTCTTCGCATTTTCGAGACCGGGCACTCTCGCCAGCCGCCGCAACAGCGCGAAGCTGTCCGGATGAATCCCTCGAATCAGGACCGTGAAGTATTCCCTGCCGCTGGAGCCGGAGACGATGATCTCGTCGACATCGTTGCGATTGAGGTGGAGCGCCTGGCGGTTTCGCAACGTCAGCGACAGGAACTCGACACAGGCGCCGAGGTCCTTGAATTCAACGCCGTAATCACTCATACGAACCTCTTCACTCCACCATTGTCATTCATCCAACACTTGCCTGCCCTCGCGTCATCCGAGACGGTCGAAGGCTCTCATGCGTGCGCAAAGCACGACAGCACCGCTACGCCAGGCGGACTTGGTGTCGAACGCTGCTGCCTCGCTGTCTGACCCGGCCCATCACCGATTCCACGAATTCGCTTCGAAGCACCCGAAGAGCGACCTTGGGCAGTTCGCCCCGATTCAGCGCGGTGCTGGCTTCGCTTGTCGTCTTCGGGCACAGATAGAACCAGGAGGTTTCGCCTCTCTTGGCCAACTGCTCGTCAGCATCGGGCGCCGTCATATCCACGCCTATCAACGTCAGACTTTGTCGCGAGCGCATTTCGAAGCCGGAATGGCGCCCGACGACACTGAGAAACGTCGGCAGGTCGAGCATAGAACCAACCAGCACGAGATGCACGGCGTGGTACGGCCTGGTGCTCTGGGCCTCGTGACGCAGGAACGTACCGACGAGCGGATCGACCATCTGCCCCGGCAGGAGATACCCGCGCCGGTGTCGGCGGGACTGGCTTACCTCCGGCAACAGGTCAAAGAACCCGGGAACGAGATTGTCGAAGGCCATCGCCTGTTCGATCCGGTTCTCCAGGACCTCCCGGGAGCGTCTCAAGGGCATCTTCCGAAGGTCGAATTTGCTGTGCACAACGGTGTCGCCCCCTTTCTGACGCACGCCAAAAACGGCCACATCCACATCGACAGAAGCATACCGGCGCACGTGCTCCAGAGCCTCGTCGACGAAGACATGCCGACAGGCGTGCTCGAGGGCCTCTCGCAGGTCGCGGATCAGGTCGAAGGTCTGTCGTTTGGCCCACACGTACGCATGGCTGTACCTGTGCACGGCGGGACCGGAAAACTCCGGCGGGCCTTCAGCGCCCGCGCCGGTCACGAAACAGACCAGAGCCCTGTGCCGAGGCACGAGATCTCGCGGATTCTCGCGCTTGTAGACCAGAGGCTTTCGATTGAGAAGGATGTCCGCCAGGGCCAACATACCACGAGATCTGCGATATTCCGGCATGAGGCACGACGGATTCTCAGACGGGTTGTCAAGAGTCTGCGCGCGGTCCCAGGCCTTGACCACCGACAACTCCGACGGCAGGATGCTGATCAAGGGGTCCTCGGGTAGCTTCACCTCCGCACGAGTCACTCCGGCGTTCGTCCCAGGCAGAACGGATCGCGTATGCTTGATCGTCTCGGTTCGGTGCAGGGGAGGAGGATCGTAGTCGAGCGTCGGCTTGTTCGGCGCCTGCAGGCACGCCGCGACAACTTGAAAGTCGAGATACTTCTGTGGATTGGGTGTTTGGGCTGCCACGTATGCCACGAACAGCGGCGCGAGACCCGGGACCTGGGTCGTCTCGTCAGCCGGTCTCGGATAAGACACGGCGCCCTCCTTCCCCGTCTCGACCACCAGCGGCAGACGACCCAGCAACTCACCGCCACGGTAGTTGAAGACATCCACCGCCTGATCGCCCTCGGCCGTCTCCAGCCACGACAGACTCCCCAACGGACTCGCCTGCAGTTCACTCCAGACCCCGGCGAGTGCATGTACCATGGACTCCACGAGGATCCGTTCCACCTCCGGCTGAGCATCCTCAGGGGACTTGTCTCGGATGCTGCGCGCGACGGTCAGCAAAGGCGACCTCTCAATCCGCTCGACGAATTCCGTGTACACCTGGCGTGGATCCCCCTGCGGCAAACCGGTTCCATGTATCGTAGCCGTCCGCTCACAGAGGATCATCCCCAGGTCGAACACAGGAGCCATCGCGCCGCGGTAGCCTGTCTGCACGGCCGGGCAATACCAGTGGTTGAACGCGCGCACGAACCAGCGGCGCAGCAGGAAGTCGTTTGTCCTCACCGCGCACGCGGCCAGAGATTGCATTGCGGCCTTCACGAAGGCAAGCTTCGCGAGGGCAGGCTCAGCACCGCTGTCGTGTTCCCATTGACCCATTGCCACATCCTTTTCGCGCAGGTTCGCGCAATTGCCTTATGACTGTCCGAAGCGCCGCTTTCGTTCGTCCACGGCCTCTCGCAGCGGCGGGGCCGCTTCGAGATCTCGGAAACAGTACTTGAACACGTCCAACTCATCGATCTCGAGCGCATCGTGACCTCTGAGCAGGGCCAACCCTCGAGCCAGGCTATACAGCTTGGAGTAAGAGCGGTCGGATATCTCGAATTCACGTCTCAAAGACTTGAAGGTCTTGAAGAACGCCTCCAGGAATCGCTCCTGACGATTGTCCATACGGTCCTTCAGACGACCGCCGTACTTCACATGGAGCACCCGGTGCAGGAGGCGGAAATGGTTGACGCTCGCAACCTGCTCGATCCGGCCGGCCCGCTCTTGTTCCTGGGGGCTGCCGGGAAAGAGACTCTCACAGGCCTGCGACAACGATTTCTTCAGCAGGTCTTGCGCATTCTCGAACGTGTCGTCGATAGGCAGACAGGGCACGCGCACCGGGAATCGGTCATACAGCGCCGACAGTTCCTTCTCTTCCGGCGGCTCATTACTGGCCCCGAAGACCATACACAACGGCACGCGCGTGGGTCGCCCGGCATTGTAGAAGAGCCGTTCGTTCATGATGCTCAGAAGCGCGTTGAGAATGGCGCTGTTGGCCTTGAAGATCTCATCCAGGAAGGCTACTTCCGCTTCGGGCAACAGGCCCAGGGTCTGGCGATAGAAGATGGCATGGTCGATCATCAAGGACAGATGTGCCGGGCCCAGCAACTCTTCAGGAGTCGTGAATCGCGTCACGAGATACTCGAAGTACCCTCTTGACTCTTGTTGGCCGGTCCCTGCGAGAGTGGATCGTGCGCGCTCGGACCCCTCCGGCGCTGTGGCAACCTGCCCTGCTGTGTCCCCGACGGGCTGCACCAGCTTCTCCATCTCTTCCGCCAGCTCTGTAATGGTCATCGGCTGGTGCTGCAGACCCAGACCGTAGCTGAGCACGCGGAACACGTTGGACTTGGCGGTTCCGGGCGGACCCAAGGCCACCATCGGCACGTGTGCGATGAAGCAGGCCAGTCCCATCTCGATCAGCTCGCTGCGCCCGACGAAGCGATTGTTCAATTCCTCCTGAAGGCCCGTGACGGCCCGCAACAAGGCATCCATCAAGCCTTTGTTCTGGGACAGCTTGTGCGTTTGCGCCTCGGTGAGCTGTTCGATGGAGTCCCTCACCTCCGTTGAACCGAACTTCTCACAGCCCTGCTGCAGCCAGTGGCCGAACTGGTCATGGGACATATCCGAGTCTCCTCATGCGTTGACCTGTGTAAACCACGAATCATTCATGCGTGTAACGATAGGACCGGGCCGCGGGTACATTGCCCTCATCCCTGTCCTTGTCTTCTTCCTCCGGGACGCTTTGCGGAGCAATCTCCGCTGCCGGTTTCTTCCGAGTCTCTTCGGCAGCCAGTTCGGCGATCACGGGAACCTGACTGAGACGCTGGACCAACTCGCTCACCCTGTCCGCAAAAGCCTGTTGATCCCTCGGGTCGTCGTATTGAGGGTGCAGATGGCTGGTGGCAACCCGGGAGACGCCGAGCCAGTGTGTAATGATGTCTTCCAAAGAACGTTGACAAGCCCGACGGCCCAGGTTCAGCGGCAGGGTCGCCTTGCCGGTTTCCGTGTACCCTACCAACCACAGGCCCAGACACGAGATGGCCGCACCTCGTCCGACGAGCCAGCGTTCAAGGATCGCCTTGGCCAGGTCGTACCACATCCAGGCCCAGTCAGGCAGACGGTGGTCGGCTGTGCTCTGAGCCACTTGTTCTGCGCGATGCGCCAGACGGCCGCACCAGCGGGCCAGCGGCACTCGCTCGTCACCTTCTTCAGCCCAGCGTTCCCACAGCAGCGACAGGTTCTCCGACTGCAAATTGTCCAATGTTGACCACAAGACCTGCGCCAGAAACGCATTCCAGCCATCTTCCACGCCGGGTGCCCTCGGCATCGCCTCCGCCAGTCGTTCGAGAACGTGTAGAATGCGATCGACATGCTCTGAAGAAGCCTGCGGATGGGACAGCCATTTGCCCATCTCGGAGTACAGATACTGGCGCAGCGGCCCCGCGGCCGGATCGCCGAACAGGGTATCGAGCCAATGCCAGGCCAGGTGGGTCTCGATTACCGTGTCTTGTTGCTGCGGCAGGATATCCGTCAGGAGCCGCGTGATGGGACTAATCATCCGGATTCTGCCCCAGCGCGCGACCAATTCGTCAGGCATTGCCTGGGCAGTCGGCACGGGCGGCTCTACGTTGGAGCCACCTTGTTGGCCCAGGGATATGGCAACACGCGCCGTTGTGCGCGGCATCATCCGTCGCTGCAACTGAATCGTCATCAGATGCATGACCGCCAGATCGCCGACACTGCAGTGAGACTCCTCGAACTGAACCAGAAACTGGTCCACATCGTCGCGCAGCGCGGCCTCCAACTGCGCATCGGCGGCACTATCCTTCTGCGGCGCCGCGTGAACCTCCGGCTTGCCTGTGAGGAAGGCCCGCCACCAGAGCCAGTTGTGGAGGGCGATGAGGTACCACACCAGCGCAAGGCTGGCACCGGGCCGTCGTATGGAGTCCGTAAGCACCTGCTGTCTGAGCCACTTCTCCACTGCGTTGTAGGCCGCCACCGGCACGGGATGACACAGCGACTGTATGCGTGTCAACCATAGTTGGTCATAGGCTTCGCTGATCGCGGACTGGCACTGGTCGCTGGCCGTCACATACAACGACCATCGCAAGTCGAAAGACTCGCGCGGGCGGATTGGATTCTTGCACAGCGTGGGAGGGAAGCGGCCGGCGCCATCGTCGCGCAGCAGGTCCTCCATCATGTCGATGAGAACGCGGAATGTGGATTCCATGTTCCGTCGCTCTGCGGAGAGAATCTCCTTCGCCTTTTGAAGACCCTGCCTCTGTTCGGGCGTCTTCTGGGGATTGACAGCACTATCCGAACCAATAGACATTCTGATCTTCCTGCGCTGAATTCTGGAACTGCAACTGCCGATCGGCCCGTCAAACACGGAGCCGGTCAGGCGGGAAGGCTTCCGCATGCACGCGCTGCATCCGGAAGCCTGCCGTGCGTATCATGTGCTGCTGTATTCAACAGACCGGGCGTCTCGCTCCGGCCAATCCACCATCACCTGAGAACATACCTTGGAGGATGGAAATGTCAGCACAGCGGTTCCGTTCTCATTTGTGGGCTGCTTCGCCAGACACCGTCCGTCTTCATCTACCGCGCTGACGGTTACCTGCCGGACATTGAGATGCATGCTGTGGATAGTGACACGTACCGAGCCCCGAAAAGGCACCACTTCAACGGCGTACCCGTCAAAGGCTACGATCTTCGGTGTGGTCCCCATCAGTCGCCGATACGTATTCGCGATGTTCCGTCTGAATTCCATCAATCTGCCCTTTACACTTCTGTCGGTTCGGGATGTGTTTACAGTACATTCCCCAGAAGCAGCAGACTTCTCATGGGTTGATTTCCTCTCGGGGCCACAAAACTGCGCCTGCTCCGAACGCCGCCCAGACGATCTTGACCGCCTCGCCAATCCAGCAACCGCTCGCATCGGAATATCCTATCTCCATCCATCGTCCATATAGACTCTCCGGTCCGTCTCTCCCCGGGCTTACGTCCGAGAATACTGGCCCCGGGTAGTCTCCACCGGTTCCAAGACTCAGACCGCAAGTCATTATACGAAGACAGTCATGCTTTGCAACATCTGTTTCGGTCGCCAATTGCGTCGAGAATCTCCGTCCGCGCGCCGTGGCCCAATCCCCTTCCGTGAGTGGAGACGAGAACTTCTCCACGCCGTAAGTCCATGAGCTCACTTGCCTTACCAACCCCAGCACATAGATCGCGTGACTTGGCCACGAGAAGTTGTTCCGATGGCCGTATCTTCAGTAGAAGCCCGGCCGCTTCGGCCCTGCGAGTCTCGTCCGGAGCCGACAGAACGATTGATGTGGAGATTCTGGAATTATGGCTGCAACATGAACATGATTCCGTGTTCGATGGGCAGCGGCTCGGAAAGAAGGTGATTCCGGTCGCGAGAACCAACATCACCACGGGTACACAATCGTCGGGTGTGATGGGTAACACAATGGTGCTGCTCGAAATATGCAGAAGACGACAGCCATCGTTGAATGATCGTGCGCCACTGGATATAATGCCGTTCAGGTTGGCGCGTGCGTGGCTCACAGAGGACACCACACTGCATGACGGAGTCTCTGGAGTCCTCGCAAGACACATGGGCATTTCTGAAAGGTGGAGTTATGGCGCGACAAGCGAGGCAATCCCGGCCGCAGGTCGTCTGCATTCTGGCGGACAACAGCGGTTCCATGCAGGGCGAGAAGGCGCGAGCCGCAACGGACGGAATCCGCGAGATGATCATGGAATGTCAGACCAAGGGGCCTCAGGGGATCGAACGGTCCTATTTCAAACTCCTGTTGATCCGATTCGACAGTGACGCTCGGATCGATCCGAATTGCGATATGGCGCCAGTTCGCCATCTCGATCCTCAAACGATTGAGATCCGCGCCGATGGCGGGCAAACGAACATCACCGCAGCGCTTCGACTCGCTGTGGACCGTCTCAAACCGTACATGCAGGGACTGCAGAATCATCCGGAACACGCCGAGCACCCCTTGCCATTGGTGCTGCTGTTCTCGGATGGCGAGCACAACGTGGGCCCTGCCCCGCAGCCTGTCGCGTCGGAACTCAAGAGCCTGACGCTCGACGGAGAACCGGTCGTCGTGGTGTCCGCAGGAGTGGCCGTCGGGGAAGGTCGGCCCGATGACAATATGCTCAGGGAGATTGCGTCGCCTGAGTGTTACCTTCCGGTAACGGCAGCCGATATGCTCACCGCTTTCATCAGTGAGGTGGGAAGTTCCGGCTTGTCCTCGGCAGCGGAGATCGCTGAGAAGATCAGAGAAGAAATCAGTGAGTGACTATGTCGGACGAACCGTTCCAGGAGCACCGCACGGCACCCGAACCGGCCACCTTGACCGGCTGTCGACGGGAAGGACACGAAGAATTGGACGCTGTCGGGCAATTGTTGGTGGACGACGCCTCGTTCGTCGATGACCGTGTCGCAGTCTCGGTCTATACGGATCGTGGGCCCGTCCATGCGGACAAAGACCTGAACCAGGACTTCGTTCTTGCCTGGCGGCCCTCGCAAGCCCACGGCCCGCGCGCCCTGCAGTTCGTTTTGGCGATCGCGGACGGCGTCAGTTCCTCTCTCTATGCGGAATGGGCGTCGGAACTGGCCTGTTGGGCCGGGGTCCGGGCACTTGTGGCCAATAGTGAGAAGACTGGGGCCCTGGACCTGGCTCACACAGCGTTCAACTCCGCGGGCGGTGCTGTCGGCCGACTTGCGGATGAGATCACCGCGAATTCCGACGTCTTCCGACCAAAGGGCGAATTCGATTCCACCTGGGGGTACCGGCTCCGCAAGGGACGACTCGTTCAGACGACCTTGTTCCTGGCCTGGATCGATGCCGACGGTCTGCACGCGGCTTCCGTGGGAGATGCAGGCGCCGTGTGCCGCGTAATGCCGAGCGGTGTTTCACGCGCCGGAGCCGTAGACCAAGTCGTCGCCCGGTGTAATCTCGAAACCAGTCTCGTCAATGCCATCGGGCCGCAACAACGGACGATTCGGCAATTCGATAGCTGGTTCGAAACCTCGACCGGGACGCAGACGCTTTTCGCCGCCTATACAGACGGCATAGCACGAGGTCTGGGTCTCGAGCCCCTCGTGCTGCTGGATCGTTTGGAGCAGTTGCGCGAGCACGGCTCGGAACACCCCTCCCGTTGCTATACTCGTCAGGCGATGGAGCAACACCCCGATGAGCATGACGACAATCTGTCACTCTGCGTGCTGCTCTACAAAGCCGGATGAGACCCGATATCTGCATGAGCCGCTGAGGAGCAACTGCAGGGGCTTGCGTGAATGAACGAACCCATCCTGAAATTGAGCCAGAACCAGGCCAGAGAACTGGCGGGACGATCCTGGGCCGTCAATGGGCAGACATACCAATTCGTCGGTTTCGATCCGTCCATCCCCGGCCAGCCCCCCTGGAAGACAGGGGCCGAAGGAAAGGCATTCCCGCTGACGAATGGCAACGGTCGCACTGCGCTGTACGCGAAATTCTTCAAGTCGCAGAATCAGAAGCGATTCGACCGAACGACCTGGCTGACAAATCAGAGAATTCATGAGCAGGGTCGCGGTCTTGACGCGGCGCCGATGCTTTGGGCGGATTCGCGGTCGGTGGGCCGGCCGGCGGGGGTCAATTTCGACATCACCGCCTGTTGCGCTCGCGCAGTGCCCGGTGAGACCTGGAAGGAACTCAAGTATCGCATTCAGACTCGGTTGGCAGTATTCCCGGAGAACCTGCGATGGCGCTGCATCGAAGACCTCTTGAAAGCGGCCGCGGCTCTGGAGAAGATCAGGATCATCCATGGGGACTTCTCCGACAACAACATTATCATCGATCTCCAGGCAACCGCGCGGGGCACGCCGGCGCTGTACCTGATTGACTTCGACGCATTCGTCGCACTCGACGAGCCTGATCTGACTCTGACCCTGGAGGAGGGGGGGACCTACGGAACCGAGGGGTATCATCCGCCCGATCTGGCCAAACGGGTCGCCGGCGGAGACCGGTCTGTGGCGCCGTATTCGGACCGATACGCCCGGGACATGCTCCTGCTGGAACTGTTGCTCTATTCCGGCCAGTTCTCGCCGGATGATCCGCCCACGAAGTGGACTGTGGATTCCCGCCTGCGGAGAGAATACGATGCGAGAAAGGCCCGATGTCCACAGTTGCTGCAGGCGACGACGCAGTATCTGCGGATGCCGGACGTCTTCCAGGCGTCGGAAGTGAATCGGCCGAGTTCGACGCGTCTCCTAGGCGACTCCGCGTCGCGGATTGCCAAGCCGGTTCCTCCGCGTCCCAAGCGCGCTCGTCCGACCGCAAAGCGACCCCAGGCGCCTGCGCCCAAGCCTTCGCCGCGTCCCATTTCCCCTCGGACAAAGAAGCCGAGCCGCCTGGTCTATGCGATGGTGATTCTATCGGTCGTGGTTCTTGGCATCTGGCTTGCGGAACGTCATAGTCCACGACGCCAAGTCATCCCCGCGCAGGGGGCCGAAGGGCTGAGTAGGGTAGCTCGACGAATTTTGAGTGAGGCCAGAGCCGCGCAGGAGGCCGAAGTCTCACTGCCAGCGGATCCAACACCAGCAATTGCCCCGCCAACCCCGACGGCTTATGTTCCTGCCGAGCAACTGCCTCCGATCGCCACTCCTGTCGCCGGACAACAATGGGTTGTGCCACACCTGGGGATGGAGATGGCGTACGTCGCGCCGGGCAACTTTCTGATGGGATCCAACAAAAGAAACAACGACGAGCAGCCGGTACATACCGTGCGGATCAGTCGAGGGTTCTGGATGGGCAGGTGCGAGGTAACGCAGGCCCAGTACCGTCAGGTGACAGGCACGAATCCAAGCGCGTTCAAGGGTTTGAATCTCCCGGTGGAGACCGTCTCCTGGTACGACGCTGCAGCGTACTGTCGCAAGCTGACCGATCGAGAACGCCAATCTGGGCGTCTGCCACCAGGGTATGTCTACCGTCTGCCCACCGAAGCGGAGTGGGAATACGCCGCACGGGCAGGCGGAAGGGCCCAGGAGTCCCAATATGCCGGTTCGAGCAATCTCGACGAGGTGGCCTGGTATGAGAACAACAGCGAGGGTAAGAGTCATCCCGTCGGTCAGAAGAAGCCAAACGCGTTGGGGTTGTACGATATGTCGGGCAACATCCTGGAGTGGTGCCACGATTCCTACGATGCCGGCTATTATGCCCAGAGCCCCTCGTCGGATCCGACCGGCCCGATCTCCCAGGACCTCCCCGTGCTGCGAGGTGGATCTTTGTGTCATTATCCGCTGCAGTGTCATGTGACAGGCCGTCACATTTCCTCGCCCGACTTGAGAGTCTACTACATCGGATTTCGCGTGGTCCTGTCGTGGTCTCTGGACTGACGCGATCTCGACCTGTCAGACGCAAATGAGACCATCTGTACCTGTCAAGCACGAATGGGACTGCTTTGGAGCGGCGGAATTCGCGTAGGGTGCAAGAATCCCGTATGGTGTACATGTTTTATGGGTGTAAGTAACAGAGGTAACCCCCCGGCGGAGCCGGGGGGTTACCTCTGTTACTCAATAGCTGGTCGCAGAGCGGCACGCTGTGCATGCTGCGAAAGGGCGACTGGAAGCTTGTCTTCGACATGCAAGGCAGGGGACAACTGTACGACGTGGTCAGAGACCCCAGCGAACTGCAGAACCTCTACGGCCGCCGCGGAGAAATCGCCTGTATATGCGGATTTGGAGAACCTGTATCATCTGCATGCCCTGTTGCGAGCCATGCGGTTCCGCTGAGCCGCCGAAGATGTCGGACTCGACCTGGCATTTTTCCTGCAACAGTACCGATACCGGCAGGAGAGCCCTGTGCCGCCCACTGTGCCGGGATTAGCCAACTGCCGGAAGACAGAAACCACCTCCATCAGGGACAACTGTGTCTATACGCACGTGTTCTTCCCCATGGTATGTGGCGGGGTGAGTATGGAAATCGATATTCGCGCGAGTACCTTCAGTAGGGACCGTACAAGAGAACTCACGGCCGTGCGTTCGGCTGTTCTCAAGGCACGGCCCGGCGTGAATTCACTCTCCTGGAGGCTGACAGAGTCATAGATGTTGGATCGTTGTTGATGAAAACGGCGTATGTCAGCGTGGTGCCACGATCAGGAACACACTCGCGTCGCGCGGGCCGAAGTTGGGTGAAGAGAGAAAGCATGGGCTCGCTCTGCCGCGCCAATGCCCGACGAGTCTAACCCGACTATTGACAGTCTCCCGACGTCTTGCGAAGAATACCGGCGCAGTAGATCGACAAGCATCGCCTTCATTTTGGTGGACCGGTGGGTCCTTGAGGTTGGAGAGAAGATGACAGACGATTGTTTCGCACCCAAAGAGAGAAGAAGATTCAGAGATGTTTTCGGGGCAAGGCAACACGTTGTTCTGCCGGTTATTCACGTCGAGACGTGCGACCAGGCGGCCCGCAACGCCGACATTGCGCGCACAGCGGGCGGTGATGGCGTGTTCCTGATAAACCACGGGATCAGCCATCAGGATCTCCTCGAAATTGCCAGGAAGGTCCGCCGGGAGTTCGCCGGATTCTGGATCGGCGTGAATTGCCTTGACTTGGCTCCCGAAGAAGTATTCCGGGTTGTCGATGCCAGCATAGGCGGTATCTGGGTTGACAATGCTTCGATCGACGAGAGACAGATATCGCAGTCCGAGGCGGAACACATTCAGCAGGCGCGCCAGGCATGCGGGTGGACGGGCCTGTATTTTGGCGGTGTCGCCTTCAAGTACCAAAGACCCGTGGCGGATCTGGCGCGCGCGGCCGCCTTGGCGACTCGGTACATGGATGTGGTCACGACCAGCGGCCCGGGAACGGGCAAGTCCGCTCCGGTTGAGAAGATCGTGGCCATGAAGCAGGCCATGGGCGACTTCCCCCTGGCCATCGCCAGTGGGATTACTCCGGAGAATGTGGAGAGCTATCTCCCGGTTGCCGATTGCTTCCTGGTCGCTACAGGCATAGGTCGAACATGGAGCGAATTGGATCCTGCCAGAGTACAGGATCTCATCCAGGCCGTCCGGAGTGATCGGACGGTCCGAAATCCCGTTCCGCGCGTGGTCTGTTTCGTGTGTGAATGGAACGAAGGGCGAAGCGCGCATCTGGAGATGAGCGTACGCCGGAAATTGAAGGACCGGGGGATTGCCGTGGAGGTGATCTCCGCCGGGCTTCGTCCAGGCGGTAGTGTCCAACCACGGCGTCGGCAGTTCCTGCTCTCTATCGGAGTGCCGGAAGCCGAGATCGAGCGCCATGTCTCCACCGTGTTCTGTCGCGAACATCTGAGGTCCGATCTGGTCCTCGTAGCGGAGTTGCCGATGAAGGATTATCTCCTGAGGCACTGGCCCGAGCTGGCCGGGCGAGTGATGACCGTACGCGGATTCCTGAGAGGCTTCCGGGCGGAGACGGAGCACATTTCCCACGAAGAAGCGCACATTGAGGATACAGGGGACCATCCGGAACATGAGAAGTTGGTCTTGTACAGAGAGCTTGAGACCATCGCTGCCCAAGTGGCGGATCGGCTCTGTGAAATGCAGAGGTGATGCAGCGCGAGTGTCCCCGCACCAGAGCCCAAGGGCGGCAGAATCGGAGTCGTAGTAGGGACAGATCATAGCAGCCTCCCTTTTGCTATGGATCGACTTCACGAGGCGGACGTTCGTTGTGTGGTCCACGCGGACGTACCATCCCCCTGCCAGTGGTGCGTCTCAGATTGCGGCTGGCATGTTCTCGATATGACGTGCAGTTGGTGGGCAGAGAACCAGCGGGTTCGAAGACATCATCAACGGACATTTCAGGGGACCGCAGGGTGCATCGGCGGCGGAGGCTCGTTGGGCCACACCATGCGGGCGGTGCGCCACCGCCTGTTTGGTGTACGCGAAGGCCCGGCCAAGGCCATAGGCAAACAGGGGTCTTGCTCAGAGGAAGTGGTGCCAGTGAATCTTGAATCTGCGTCACTTTTGCGTCAATCGCCAGTGGTAGACCACTTGCTGTTCACTTGTAGCTCCACCTGCTAACCACCTGTAATCCTCATTTCTACACAGAAGACGCATTGTAAGCCATTGGAGGTAAAGGGGTTATGTGCGGAATTGAGGACTGAAAATCCGTGTGTCGCGGGTTCAACTCCCGCCCTGCCCATTCAGCAAGTCATTATCAGGCAAGCATTTACGAATGCTTGCCTTTTTTGATGCCTGTGAAGATGGGCAATTGCAACACTTTTGCAACAGTTTTTGGCAGAGGCCTCGCTTCGTCGCCCGCCTCGCACGCTGCACCAGATCGTCCCGGACACGCAGGTAGAACCGATGCGTTGTCCGAAAATCCGCGTGCCCGGCGAGCTTCATCACGTCGAACTCGCTCATGCCTTCCTCGAACCAGTTGCAGATCGCAGTCCGCCTGAGGTCGTGGAACTCACCGTCCGAAATCCCCGCCCTGTGCAGAATGAGATCAAAGTCACGCTTGAAGTTGTTGACCACCTTCAGACGTGAATCCCCTCTGTGTCAGAATAGGTGAGACAATTCCTTGCCGAGAATTAGAGTAGAGGGCAAGGAGATTGGGATTATGCTGGATGGTATGGATACGAAGCAGAACAAGAGGTTGTTGGCCACGGAGAGAGGGGAGCCGCAGCGTAGCGGAGGCGAGCCGAACGGAGGGGCCAACAACCGGGCCGCCGATTCCGCCGCCCCCGACCCGGAGGTCCTGGCCAAACCCCAAAGACGACGGTTCACCGCGGCGTACAAGGCCGGCGTGGTCGAAGAGGCCCAGCGATGTACGAAACCGGGAGAACTCGGGGCCCTCCTGCGACGCGAAGGCCTGTATTCCTCGGCCCTGGCCCAATGGCGTCGGCAATACCAGTCCGGCGCCCTCCAGGGCCTCCAGGAGGCCAAACACGGCCCCACGCCCGTCGGTGGCCACCATGATGACATCAATCAAGTCTGGTGAAATCTCTTGACGCACACGGACTCACTTGTCGTCCACCTTCTACTTGCCTGTCGTAGAAGACGTCTCGATGGGCAACTCCGGGCGTGCCGCCCATTCGCTCCAACTGCTGTCGTACCAGGACACATTCGTGTACCCCAGCAACTGTGAGAGCACGAAGAATGTCTGACTGGCCTGGTGGCCCGTGCGGCAGTGGACAATGACCCTGGCGTCTTTGCGCGGGATGAGAGCCTGATACGCCTTCTCCAACTCGGCAACCGGTTTGAGCGCCGTGTACGTGTCCACCTTGACCACATCTTCCGTGTACGGCCGATTGAGGGCTCCCGGAATATGTCCGGCCCGAGCCTCGTCCGATTTCTGGCCGCTGTAGTACTCGGGTGGACGCACGTCCAGGATCACGGCGTTCTTACGCTCCACGGCCTCCAGGACAGCGATGTAGTCCACGGTGAACGCGTCCGTCGGACTCGCGACGGGGTATGATGTCGCCGGGACGGAAGGCAGGTCCACGCCGACCGGCCTATTCTCTGCGACCCATTTCTCGTAGCCGCCGTTGAGGATGGCGTAAGATGGGTGCCCCACGCGCTCCAGGGCCACAGCCACGAGAGTGGCATCGTGTACCTTAGCGCCTGGTGCGAGGACGATGACGCTCTGCGGCGTGATGCCCATGAGCGACAGATGGCGAGCCAGCATATCCGCAGGGAGCAGTTTCGAGCCGACACCGCCGACATTGCCTCGCAGGTGTTCGACATCAAGACGCAACGAGCCGGGGATGTGACTGGTGTTGTATTCCGGCTGTGTCCGTAGATCGAGGATCACCAGACCCGGCTGCCCGAGTTGTTTGGACAACCATTCGGTGTCCACCATGCGGGAGAGTCTGTCTTCCGCCGGCGGTTGCTGCGATTGCGCCGGACTCGTCGGCGCGGTCATGAAGTGCCGCCGCCACAGATTCACCCGGGCCGCTCCTGCGGCTGTCAGGGGCTCAGAACGCAACGAGACCGGCTTGAGACACCGCTGGACGAATCCATCCAGCCCATCCGTCAGCAGGTAGACGTTGTCGAATCCGCTCCGCGCGAGGGAGTCTCTCGCCTGGGCCGGGTGAGTCATGCCGTTGGAGTACAGGACGATCATCCCCTGGCCGCGATAGGACTGAAGGTATTCATGCAGTTCGGACATGGGGACATTCACCGCTCCGCGAATGTGAAAACTCGCGTATTCCTCCGCCGGCCGAATGTCCAGCAGCAGCAAGTCCTGCTCGCCGCGGACCAAGCGATCCGCCAGTTCCTCGGGTTCGATGTGGTCCGCCGCCTGATCCACCTGTTCGAGCAGTTGCTGTTCCGTCGATGCGGTGACCGCCGCCGGGTGTGCTATGCCGGAGGAAGACACCACCGTCCCTGCAGCCAGGGCCAGCAGAATCAGGCTCAGCGCCATCACGATGCCAGGCCGTATCCCGCTGGGGTTTCCGCGTGCCTTCTCCAGCCTCTCGCAGACGGCAAAGAAGATCCCGCCGGCCATGACGAAGATGACCAGAAATGCCCCTTGCGATATGCCCAGGCTGTCGTAGACGAAGAGCACTCCCCGCTGGCCGGCGGTGTACACCGACTTGACGAGGCCATAGGTCTCGTTGAACAGGATGCTGCCAAGGACGGTCCCGCCCAGGAAGATCAAGGCGTCCAACTTGGCACAGGCTGCTCCTGCCGCGGCGGTCCCCGGACACCAGCCGCCTACGACAAAGCCGACGCCAAACAGCAATCCACCGACGATCTGGGCGCCGTAGACAGTGGGCAGGAGATACACGTCGTCAGCCTGTACGAGGCCGAAGAGCTGGGCATAGGCCAGCCCGATCGCCGCCACCAGCACCGCGGTGAACATCACCTTGATGACGGTCATGTCCTTGAAGTAGAAGACCGCCGCGAGTTTGCGGCTGCTCCCGAAGCCGGCGCGTTCGAGCACCAGGCCAAACAGGATGCCGATGACAAGGGCCGCCGCAAAGGCCTGGCTCGAATCAAGCGCGTCGAGCGAATAGAACGAGCTAATCATTCCATTGCCTCCTTACCAGATAGGCACATCCATATCCGCCCACGAACACGCAGATCAGGAAGATGAAGCTGCCTGTCATGAGCTGGGCCGAGCCGGTCAGGGCCTGTCCCGAAGTGCAACCGCTGGCGAGCCGACTGGCGAAACCCACAAGAACACCGCCGACAAGGGCCAGGATCACACGAGTCCGAGCCGAGACACCCGCCGCACGTTCGAGCGAGGGTCGGATGCGCCCGGCCAGCAGGGCGGAGAACAGCCCGCCGATGAAGATGCCCACGAACATGAAGACGAGGTAGTATCGCAGGGGCTGGGTCCCCCAGCCGCCGAAATACTCGCTGGCCAGTGTGTGGCTTCGCAGAACGCACATCTCCGCGCCGGCCGCAATTCGGGCAATGCCGGCCGAGGCGCCCAGGCCGGCGCCAAGCACCAGAAATGACGCCAGGAGAACCAAGCCCAACAGGACGCCGGCCAGATAGGGATTCATGTAGCGATTCGGTCTGATTTCTTTGTCATCCATAGTTCAGCACCCCGCACTCTTCTTGACTGGTGGTGTTGGAACGGGCTTGGCCCCAGAGGCAGGGGCAGGCGGAATCGAAGGCACGGCCCGAGCGGGCGCGGCCGCCGGCGCCAATGGGGTCGAGATCGCAGGCGCCCCGAGTTGGGTCTGCGACCAGTACGCATCCAGACCCCCGTAGACCGCTTTGATCTGGCGCTGCGTCTTCTGTGAGAGAATGCCGGCAACGATCATGGCCAACGACCCATCGCGATCCACGAGGATGAGCGGGCCGGCGCCGGTCAGCCAGGCCGGATTGCCGATCAGGTCGGCAATCTCTACATTCACGGCCCCCGGCAGGCTGTAGTCGGCGAACATCTCCGCCGGTCGGATGTCCACCAGATCGTAGGTGCCCGGCAGGTCCAGCATCAGCCGGTTCAGCTCGGCTGCACAGATCCGCTCTGGCAAGGGAACCACTCTCTTGGGCACGGTCGCCACAGTGGTCCTGGTCTCCGCGCCATATACCGGATAGCCGGCGGCGATCCAGGCTTCGCTGCCACCCGCCAAACTGGTGACCTTCGTGAACCCTTTGCGCTCCAGCACGCCGATTGCCATCGTCGACCGATACGCGGAATTACACACGGCGACTACCGGTTCGTTGGGATTGAGCTTGGCTGATAGTTCGCTGAGCTTGTTCAACGGCAGATTCAGGACGGTCCCGATCCGCAGGCCCATCCATTCATTCGGCAGTCGAACATCCACAATCAGCGGTTCCGTCCCGGCCTGCATGGCAACGTAGAGCTGTTGGGGCGACGTGAGCTCGTTCTTGTTGAGTGCCAAGCCTGCTTTCTGCCAGTCACTGAACAGCACGTACTGGCCCGTGTAGCCCACGCGGTGCAGGCGGTGCAGAGCCTCTTTCAGGTCCTCGGTCTCGCCACATAGCACGACATTGGAGCCCCAGGGCACCATGATGCCGACCCAGGTCTCCATCCGGCCGCGCAGGGCGATGTTCACCGAGTTGGGGATGTGCCCGGCTGCATAGTTCTTGGCGTCGCGGATGTCCACGACGTAATACTTGCCCGAGTCGGTCAACTCCTGCCCCGGCGTCAGCTTCGTCGTCAGAGGCTGATCCCAATTGACCAGAGGCGGTCCCTTGCGATTCATCGCGGCATTGTGGCCGAAGTACTGCGGCGGCTCGCTCAGGTCCGACAGCACGGCCGTGACGAACTCGGATTTCGCCTTGTGCTGGAAATACGGGTTGGAGGTGCGTTCTTCCCCTATCGTGGAGTGGGGGCTGTCTCTGAGGTGCGCGCCGCAGAGCGAGCCTGCTCCATGCGCCGGAAAGACGAGCACGCCGTCGGGCAACTTGGAGACTTTGTTCTGCCAGGTGTCGAAGGCCATGCCCGCCAGTGCCGCCGCAGTCGTGCCCACCACGAGATCGGGCCGACCCACGCTGCCGACGAACAGGTAGTCGCCGGTCAGGATCAATTCCGGCGCATCCTTGCCCTTGGCGTAGACCAAACCGCTGGTCCCATCCACGACATGGCCGGGCGTGTCGATTGATTTGACCGTTGCCTGGCCGACCTGGATCGTCGTGCCCTCCTCCAGCGGCACGATCTTGTATTCCGCCTTGCTCTTGGCGCTTTGATAGATGGGACACCCGGTCGCCTTGACCATCTCCATGTGTCCTGCCACAAAGTCCGCATGGGAGTGCGTCAGATAGAGCCCGATGATCTTGAGGTTCTGCTGTTTGGCAACGTCCAGGTAGGTCTGAATGTCGCGGCCGGGATCGACCACGAGGGCCTGACCCTCGCTGACCAACATGTACGAATAGTGCGACAGGACCGGCAGGTTGAACTGGATCAGCTTGAAGCCTGGATACTCATACGTGTTCACGATTTGATAGCGGGCCGCGTCGTCGCCGTGCGTGGCGGACTCGGCGTCCTGGACTGCCGCTGCCGACGGCCCGGCGGCAGTCACCAACAGCAGCGGCACGACCGCTGAGAGCACTGCATGCTTCATCGCTTGATCTCCTTTATTACGGGTTAGAATCTGATGGAGCCTGACAATCACAATTCGGGAGCCTCGCCTGTCAATACTCCAGCAGTCCGCCTCGGGTTCGTCGTTCGGATCGCCACAAACGGTTGGTGTTCGATCCGTGGCGGCAACCCTCGGCTTGACGCGTGGTGCGGTGACTTTGACGCTATGTGGGGACTACACCACAGGCGGCGGTTTCAGCGCATCAGACAGCGTCATAGTGAAATAATCGAGAGTCCCTTCTCATCCATCCACCCGATCCAGAGATGCCGATTCCCAGTCCGAGCGGTCGGTAGTAGGGTTGCTGCGCACGCCGTCTTTCCTAAAGGAGACTCGCCAGTGGCTGTTCCCCCAGGAGCCCAGCCATCACATCGTGGATAGCCGTGTGGCCCCCCGAGACCAGGCCACCGTCGGTCCTGGATCCACCCCTGCACAGACTGGAAAGGAGATCCCTCTGTTCCTGAGAGAGACGCGGTCGAAGCAGCACGATGCACTGCTCCTCGAAATTCGGGTCCTGCTGCCGTATCCAGGCGCTCTGTTCTTGCGTTAGTTGGAGCCTGCGGTCAAGACTGCTCGTGTTGTCGTTCCGCCCGCCTCGATATTGTCGGCCGTAGCCGGCCCCCCGGCCCCCTCCGCTACGCCGACCGTCCGTGAGATTTTCGCTCTGACCCTGGCCACCTCTCCAGCGATATCTTCTCTGTACAGAACCCTGGAGTGAATTCGCACAGGACGACATCAAGCGGCGTCCCTGACCTGCGGGCAGGATACCCTGCAGGTTTGCCAAGTGCACGCCTACCGACTTCCCCAGCGTCGCATGGTTCTGTCCGATCTTGTCTACCTGGGCCAGGACCTGCTCCCCTGTAAACTGGGTGTCCGAAAGCATGGAGGCAAGCACCGCCCTCTCAGCGCGAAGCGTGTCCATCTGCTCGCGAGCCAGTTGCCCGAAACGTTGTTCGGCCTGGGCAACTTCCGGCGAGGCATTCGCCAGCCACACGGGCTGCCCACGTGAAGCACGAATCCTCTGCGTGGTTGCCGCCGTGCGACCTACGCAGAACGCCGCACCCGGTACGGAAATATCCGGCCCCGAGTTCGGGGTGCGACAATCGGAAGACATTGACCGCAGGTTTTTCCTGCCTGTGGCGTTCAACGATTGATGACATGTGGTTCCGGAACTGAATCGTGAAAACTCAAGAACGTGAAATGGCAAGCTGTAACTACGGAGAACGACCATGAGAATCAAGGCGATATTGGGGATGTTGGCAGTTGTAGGAATTCTGGCCGGCGTGGGCAGTGCCGCCGGTCAAGGGAGGAATCGAGGACGGGGCCCCGTTGCCAACAAGGTGTCCTGCAAGAGGTTCAGCAATCGTGCTCTGGTTCTTGGACAGATCGGAGTCGATATGGCGCCCTGTGATGGCGACTGCAGCTTCTGTTTCTTTGCCAAGTCCCACACACCCATCCAAGCTTCGGTACTGCCGACGGACGAGATCATTGCCAGGTGTCATCGGTTTGCCGAAGGTGGGGCACATGGCGTGTTCTTGATGACGATGCACAGGTTCGGGTTTGAGTGGTTCCGCGACTTGTGCGCGACGTTGCGGAAGTCAATAGGGTTCTCGGAACTAACGGATACGTACGGAAGACCGGGCAAATCGCTGTACAAGAACGGAAGACCCTTGTGACACAGACCGACACACTGATGGGGGCAAGTGGTTATTCATTGCCCCTGGTCCATGGCGACGATATGCTGTATGGCGGTTGTTTGGCAGCCGTTCGGTGAGCACATGGATCGTCAGTTGCATAGTGAAACAGATATCATCCTCGACAGCATTGCCGATGGGGTATTCACCGTCGACAAGGACTGGCGGATCACGTCTTTCAATCGAGCGGCCGAGCAGATCACGGGGGTACACCGAGCGGACGCCATCGGGCGGCCGTGCAGGGAAGTTTTGAAGGCCGATGTCTGCGAGGGAGGCTGTGCGCTCCGCGAGACGATGGAGACGGGGCATACCATCATCAGTAAGCCCGTCGATATCATCGATGCCCATGGCCGGCGTAGACCCATTACGATTTCCACCGCCTTGCTCAAGGATGAGAAGGGGCAGGTCGTGGGCGGGGTCGAGACCTTTCGCGATATGACGCTCGTGGAGGAACTGCGTAAGCAAGTCCTGAAGCAATATTCCTGCGAGGACATCATCAGCCGAAGTCCCAAGGTCCAGCAGTTATTCGAGGTGTTGCCCCGGGTGGCCGAGAGCGACTGCAGCGTTCTGATCGAGGGGGAGACCGGCACGGGCAAGGAATTATTCGCCCGTGCGGTCCACAGTCTCGGCCGGCGGAAGACCGAGCCTTTCATCGCGGTCAACTGCGGCGCATTGCCGGATACCCTGCTGGAATCGGAGCTGTTTGGCTACAAGGCGGGAGCGTTTACCGACGCCAAGAAAGATAAGCCCGGCCGGTTTGCGCTGGCCCAGGGCGGCACCATCTTCCTGGATGAGATCGGCGATGTCTCTCCGGCGGTCCAGGTTCGCCTGCTGCGGGTCTTGCAGGAGAAGACCTATGAGCCCGTCGGAGGCGTCGCCAGCGTGAAGACGGATGCCCGCGTGATCACCGCCACGAACAAGAACCTCCAGGAGTTGGTGGACAAGGGACTCTTCCGAAAAGACCTGTTTTACCGCATCAACGTGGTCCGATTTCACCTGCCGCCGCTGCGGGAGCGGAGAGAGGACATCCCGCTGTTGGTGGACCATTTCATCCAGCGATTCAATTCGCGATATAACAAGGACATCTGCTGCGTGAGCAACGAGGTGATGGCGGCCCTGATGAATCACGGCTTTCCCGGCAACATCCGTGAACTCGAGAACGTGATCGAGCACAGCTTCGTGCTCTGTCAGGGCCGGGTGATCGAGAAGAAAGATCTGCCTGATGTACTCCGAGCAAGTGAGGCGGTGATCACGGGAGAAGGCGGCGAGTTCAGGACCCTCAAGCAAATGGAAGCGATAACGATTGAGCAGGCCCTGCGACGCAACGACGGTAATCGTGCCGCGACGGCCCGTGAGCTGGACATCAATCCGAGCACCTTGTTTCGAAAGCTCAAGACCTTGGGCCTTGAACCGTAGTCCCTATAACCATGCCTTTATAAGGGCGTTGCATTATGCAACGATATTCACCTGCCTGACATTGCGTTTTGCATCGCTATTCGTCTGTCGCCATCAGTGGTTGAGATTCTTAATTTCTTTCTAAGACCTTATATGGTAAAGAGTTGGCGACGATGCATACGGTTCAAGAACTCTCTTGGCACATTCCTTGCAATCCGGGAAGCGAGGTGACCCTATGAAAGTGGCCATACCCGTTTGGGAAGACCGTGTTTCGAGTGTGCTGGACTTCTCGCAGCAATTGGTGGTTGTGGAACTGAACGACGCCGGCGAAGCGAGTCGGGCTCAGATCGCCCTCTCAGAGCAGAGCCCTTTTATGAGGTTGGCCAAGCTTCGAGAACTGGGCATCGATGTTCTGATCTGTGGGGCGGTCTCGCAGCCTCTGGCTTCTGCCTCCATGGCCCAGGGTATCCAGTTGCTGCCGTACGTGACGGGCAAAGTGGATGATGTGCTGAGGGCATATCAGGCCGGACGGTTGGACCTGCCGGAGTTCCGGTTGCCGGGATGGTGGCCCGGCGCTCGCAGGGGCTTTGGCCGTCGGTGTTGCCAACGCCGAGGACGGCGAGGGGCGACACCACGGGCAAATGGTTTGGATATCAATCGCGTGGACAGAGGTGACGCAGATCGCGTTTGAAAGGAATGGGCATGAAGGTAGCAGTTACGGCACAAGGGCAGGAGCTTGCCAGCATGGTCGATCTGAGGTTCGGTCGGGCCAAGTGGATTCTCGTCGTGGACACCGAGACGGGAGAGTATCAGTCGCACGACAACACCGTGCATCTGAACGCACCCCAGGGGGCGGGCATCCAGACGGGCCAGAACGTCGCCAATCTCGGCGTCGAGGCCGTCATCACAGGCAACGTCGGACCGAATGCCTTTCGAGTGCTCAATGCGGCCAACATCAAGATCTTTCTGGCCGCCCAACAGACGGTGGAACAGGCGGTAGCCGCGTTCAAAGAAGGCCGACTCCAGGACGTACAACAGGCCAATGTCGAAGGCCATTGGGTATAGGTGGTTTTACAGGTGCAGGAGCATCGCTCGTTCGGTGATGCTCTTACGGACAGGTTTTTATGCGTGTTTATCTTGATTGTTTTCCATGCTTTTTGCGACAAACGCTCGCTGCGGCACGATTCGTGACCGATGACGAGACGATTCACGCCCAAGTAGTGGACCAGGTGCTCGGACTGCTGCGTTGTATGGATGCTCGTCAGACGCCGCCGGTGATTGGACAGCAGATTCACCGTATGATCCGGCAGGCGACGGGAAATCCTGACCCTTACCGACAGAAGAAACAAAGCTCGAATCGGCTCGCTTTGAGACTCTATCCGCAGTTGAAAGACAAGATCCGAGACTCGGCGACTCCCCTCGAAACAGCTTTGCGTCTGGCGATTGCCGGCAATGTCATTGACTTTGGCATTTGCCATTCTCTGGATGCGGTGGCCTTGCCGGAAGCGATCGAGAGCGCCCTGACAGAAACATGGAATGCAGACCGTCTTGGAGAATTTGCCCAGGCGGTGAATGACGCCCGCGACATCCTGTTCATTGGGGATAATGCCGGAGAGATCGTGTTTGACCGGCTCCTGATTGAGGAACTACCGCATGCCCGGTGCTCGCGGCGGACCTGGGCTGCGAGATAGGGCAGATGATTTTGCGAAAGAGCAATACGACCAGCCGCATCGTTCATCGCGGCAGGAAGGAGTAAACTGATGCCTGGCTTTGATGGAACCGGTCCACAGGGAAAAGGTCCGATGACGGGACAGGCCCGCGGATACTGCGTCCTGCGGGAATCGAATGACCCGTCGAATCACGTTCAAGGTTTTGCCGGCGTACAGGGCATCCCTGTCGATGTTGAGGTGCCTGAGGCAAAGGAGGTGACTGCTATGCTGCTTGGAAATGGTGTCGGGCCGCTGGCGTCCCGGCCTCTGGTCGGTCGCTCGGCGCAATACCCACTGCGTGGATACGCGAATCCCGTTCCGCTGGGCGCGGTACCGCCAGTGGGAGTGTATGGGGTAGCGCCTTATAGTTACCGTCGGCCATGGTGGGCTCGGTTTCTTTGGAGACCGCTGTTTGGACGAGGGTTCGGTTGCGGTCGCGGCTGGGGTCGGGGACGTGGACGAGGTCGTTTCGGATCTTCGTGGTGATCGTCACAACAGATTGATTTGGGGAGTCGTATCATGCCCAGAGGAGATGGAACAGGTCCCATGGGACAGGGGCCGGGAACAGGACGCGGCTTGGGACGCGGACAAGGCAGAGGTCGCATGGGCGGTCCGTTTGCCGCCGGTCCCGGCGGCGATTGTGTCTGTCCGAGTTGTGGATATCGAGCGCCGCATGTAGTGGGCCAGCCGTGCAATCAGGCGAGCTGTCCCAAGTGCGGCAGTCCCATGACAAGAGGTTGATTTCTTCACAGAAAGGGGTGGATTATGCCAGGTGGAGATGGAACAGGTCCGATGGGAATGGGACCGATGACGGGTCGAGCGGCAGGTTTGTGCGCCGGGTATCCGACTCCCGGCTATATGAGTCCTGCCGGCGGCAGAGGATTCTGGGGCCGGGGTCGTGGAGGTGGAGGGGGCTGGGGGCGACGGAACTGGTACTATGCCACCGGTCTGCCGTTCTGGGCGCGGGTGCCTCAAGGTTCGTTCGCAGCTCCGAGTGTGGAAAACGAACGGGAGACCCTGAAACAGCAGTCGCAGTATCTCCAGGAATCCCTGGATGCCGTGAATCGGCGCATCGAGGAACTGGAGAAAGAGAAATCTCGGTAGCCGAGGCTCCGGGACAGACGCCGGGGAGGACAAGACCCCGTCCTTCCCGGCTTCCCTGCCGAAAGGCTGAGTTCCTGTCCGACGAAGATGTCCCCGCCGGGTTAGAAAGGAATCTTCATGAAGATCGCAGTGACCAGTACGGGACCGACCCTGCAAGATCAGGTTGAGGCCCGGTTCGGCCGTTGTCCGTACTTCCTCATCGTCGATACCGACTCTCTGGAGTTCGAGGCGGTGGAGAATCCCAACCTTGCCTTGGGCGGCGGCGCCGGGATTCAGTCGGCCCAGATGATGGCGGAAAAAGGCGTCAGCCATGTGCTGACGGGCAACTGCGGCCCCAACGCATTCCGAGTCTTCGGCGAGGCCGGCATCCACGTGGTCGTTGGCGTCGCAGGTCCAGTACGGGAAGCAGTAGAACGCTTCAAGGCTGGCGAATTCACGACTGCCGGCGCTCCGAATGTCCAAAGCCACTTTGGCATGGGGACGGGCCAGGAACCAGGGCAAGTTCCGAATAGCGACGTTGCCCACGCTCCGACAGGCACACCACGTATGGGGATGGGCCGTGGTATGGGAGGCGGTTGTCGTGGCATGGGACGGGGCAGAGGTATGCGCGGCGGCATGGGGCTCGGGCCGGGACACCCGTCTCACGGTGGATTCATGGGTTTTGGGGCCATGTATGGCGCCGCCGAGAGCCCCCACATCAACCAAGGTCTGCACGAAATTGGGGGCGGACCGTCAAGACTGGGCCACCAGCGAGCCCAGGTAGCGGCGGGAGGCGGCACATCGAAGATCATTCGAAGGGCCGTTGCATTCGTGCGACCCGACAGGTGCGCTGGCTGTGGCATTTGCCTCGACATTTGCCGGGTGGGTGCTATCCGAATGGAAGAACGGGCCATTGTGGATCCTGCCCTCTGCACGGCCTGTGCGGCCTGCGTCGCACAATGTCCCAACGAGGCGGTCATCATCATCCAACAGAAGATGGATCAGTAAGCAAAGACATGGCAGTCCTCAGACGTCAGATGGCAAGGACTGGGAGTATGAAGGAGTCTTGTACGTGGCTGTGACACGCCCTTTGAGTCTTCGGATTCATCCGGACCCGGTCTTGCGGGAGGTATGCCGTCCTGTTGAACGATTCGACAGTTGGCTGTCGGACGTGTTGGGGGAGATGCTCTCGCTGATGCGAGTCCATGACGGCATTGGCCTGGCGGGTCCGCAGGCGGGAATTGCCCAGCGGTTGTTCGTCGCGGAGATCGACAGGTGTTCCTTGTGCCTGGTCAATCCCCAGATTACCGCTCGCAGCGGCTCCGATCGAATGGACGAAGGATGCCTGAGTCTTCCTGGCATTCACGTAAATGTTCAACGGGATCTGCGGATCGAATTGACGGGCTTTGATGCACGGGGGCAGGGACGGGCGTATTCCGTCGAAGGGTTGTGGGCAAGGGTCATACAACACGAGATGGATCACCTGAATGGCGTGCTCATCAGCGACAAGGCGCGCCAGGACCCCCAGGAAGAAAGTGCGACCATGACGGAAGTATGCTTTGAGGCAACGGAGATCGAGGTGGGGTTTCACCCGGATGGGTATCGGATCGATAAAACCGCCTCTCCCATGAATCGCTATACGAAGTGGGAGGTCCTGCCCGGCAACCATTGGATGCGCCCGATCCCGGTGTGTTTCCACAGTCTGCCGCAAAAAGGGTGGATCAAGAAGGACAAGTTCGATTGGAGCAAGGATTCGATGGAGAATGTGGGATGAAGATCGCCGTTGCCAGTGGCAAAGGAGGAACCGGAAAGACGACCATCGCGACGAACTTGGCGGTGTCGCTCGCTCGGTCAGGCCGGGCGGTTCAGTACCTCGATTGCGACGTGGAAGAGCCGAACGGGCACATCTTCCTGAAGCCGCGGATCGATTGCGTGGAAGAGGTGACCGTGGGCGTGCCCGAGGTCGATGAGACCAAGTGCACCGGATGCGGCCGCTGTGGGCAGCTCTGTCAATACAGCGCGATCGTCTGCATCCAGAAGCATGTCATGACCTTCGAGCAGCTTTGTCACTCTTGCGGCGGGTGCATGGCGATCTGCCCGGAATCGGCGATTGCGGAAAAGCAGCGGAAGATCGGGGTCGCCGAGTACGGCAACGGCAATGGCGTTGCGTTTGGCCACGGCAGGTTGGATATCGGCGCGATCCAGACCCCGGCTCTGATTCGCCACGTCAAGCGTCATGCAAAAGACGACGCCGTTGTGATCCTGGATGCTCCGCCCGGGACCTCCTGTCCGGTCATCGAGGCGGTCAAGGGTGTGGACTTCGTCCTGCTGGTGACGGAGCCCACGCCGTTCGGTTTGAACGATCTCGAATTGGCCGTCGGAATGGTCAAGGCATTGAAACTCCCCTTCGTTGTTGTCATCAATCGTTGTGATATGGGCGATGAAGGCGTGGTGCAGTACTGCCGCCGGGAGGGGATCGACGTCGCCATGAAGATCCCAAACCAGCGAAGGGTCGCAGAGGCGTACTCTCGCGGGCGGATGATGATCGATGTCATGCCCGAGTACGCGGGCCAATTCCACGAGCTCTATCACCGTATCAGTCGCAGGATTGCAGGCCAATGAAAGATGATCCCGATTTCATGACGCGCATCAATCGCGAACTGGCGGCGAGAAAGGCGGCCTGCAGGATTCTCGATGTCGCAGAGGACGCAGACATGGAGGAACTCAAGCGAGCCTACCGAATGGCGGCAATCCAGTACCATCCGGACCATAACGGGAACACCGCTCAGGCGAATCGGATGTTCACCCTCATCCAGTGTGCCTATGAATTGCTGGCCTTTGGCAAGCCCTGTGACTTGCTGCTCGCCGAAATGGAATCGTGGCGGGACGTCCCTGAAGACGACAAGTACAGACTCGACAACTCCTGGGGCCACTTCTGCTGGTGGCGGGAGAAGTTCTTCGAACCCTGATATGGAGAAGACACTGTGAAAGCCCTCATTGTGTTGAACAGGAATCCCTACGACGGAACGGACATCACTTGGAACGCACTGCGCCTGGCGGAGCAGCTTCTCAACGTCGGTCTGGAGGTCAACGTGTTCCTGATGAACGATTCGGTTGCCCTGGCTCGGGACGCTGCCAAACCACCGGAAGGGTATTTCGATTTGGGTGAAATGTTGAAGGGGCTGATTCGCAGAAACGTCCCGGTCAAAGTCTGTGGCACCTGCAAGTTGCGCTGCGGCCTACACAAAGGTGAGCCTTATTTCGAAGGCGTCCACGAAGCCAAGATGACGGAACTGGCCCAGTGGATCAAGGAGGCGGATCGTGTCGTCACATTCTGACAGAGAAAATCGCACGAGCGCGGATTATGCACGGTCCGGACAATCTCTGCGGTTGCTCTATCGGACAGCAATGTGTTCAGCGGGTGACGAATATGCCTGTGTACGTGTATAGATCGAGCCGGAGGAAATGCGATTGCGACTGCTGCAAAGACGGGGTGGAAGTGCAGCAAAGACTGAACGAGCCGCCGCTGACGAGTTGTCCAAAATGTGGAAGACCCGTGAAGAAGGCGGTATCAACCTTTCATCTGGGTCGTTCCGAGACGAGCCTTGACGACAGGGCCAAGGCCAAGGGAATGCACAAGCTCAAAAGGCTGGGCGAAGGGGAATATGAGAAGATCTTCTGACATGTTGAGATCAGTGAGGAATGAGATTCCATGAAGGAACTGGTTGTCATCAGCGGCAAGGGAGGGACAGGCAAGACGAGTATCACGGCGTCGTTCGCCGCGCTGGCACACGATGCGGTCCTGGCGGACTGCGACGTGGATGCTGCGGATTTGCACATCGTGCTTTCACCGAGTGTGAAGCAGACTTCGGATTTCTCCGGCGGCAGGCAGGCGGCCATCGATCCGGACAAGTGCATCGGCTGCGGCCGGTGCGCCCAGATGTGCCGGTTTGAAGCGATTCACTTGAATGGACCAGCCAACGAGGTCATCAAGAAGACGTATGCGGTCGATCCGGTCGCCTGCGAGGGGTGCAAAGTCTGCGTGGAGTTCTGCCCCGTCAAGGCCATCGAGTTTCACGACGCCGTCAATGGGCAGTGGTTCGTCTCGGATACACGATTCGGGCCGATGGTCCACGCGAAGCTGGGGATCGCGGAGGAAAACAGCGGCAAACTCGTGACGTTGATCCGTCGCAAGGCCAAGGAGATCGCGGAAGAACGGAAGCTCGATCTGGTGATCGTCGATGGCTCGCCGGGAATCGGATGCCCGGTGATCGCTTCCATCACGGGAGCCGATCTGGTGCTGATCGTGACCGAGCCGACCCTGTCCGGACGGCACGATCTGGGACGCGTCGCCGATCTGGCCGCCAACTTCGGCATCAAGACCCTGCTGTGCATCAACAAGGCGGACATCAATCCCGAGATGACCGCCCAAATCACCGAAGAGGCCAGCAAACGGGGAATCTCCGTGGTGGGCGAAATCCCCTATGACGACGCCTTCACCAAAGCCCAGATCATGAAGGCGACTGTCCCTGAGTACACTGGCGGGGAGATTACAGAGCGACTTAAAGCCCTGTGGCGGCAGGTCACGTATGCACTTGGCTGATAATGGGTGTCTTGTGAATGAGTCCTCGGCATCTCGTTTCGACTTTGGAAGGATCGCGGATCGCTACGATGCGTGGTACCGGACTTCGCGCGGGGCCATGTACGATCGTCTGGAAACGAGGGCCATAGATAGACTGTTGCCGCGTGTTCCCAACGGCGGCAGGCTCCTGGAGATCGGTTGTGGAACCGGACACTGGAGCGAGTACTTCAGCAACAAGGGGTTCGATGTCACGGGTGTTGATATCTCCGAGCAGATGATTGCGATAGCGAAGCAAAGGAAGGTGAGCCATGCGATATTCGATGTGTGTGACGCAGCGACGCTGCCCTTCGATGATGCCAGTTTCGACGTGACGGCCGCGATTACCTCGCTGGAGTTCACGGACGATCCCACGAGAGTGGCCGCCGAGATGGTCCGTTGTGTGAAGAAGGCAGGTGGGATACTGATCGTGGGGACGCTGAACCGCTTGTCGGCCTACAACCGGGGCAGGCAACGCAAGGCGGCCAGTATGTATGCCTTTGCGAATCTGTTTTCCCCTGCCGATCTGAGGAACTTGTTGTCGCCGGTCGGTGAGCCCACGGTTCTCGTGGCCGGGTTTGTATCACGATGGGATCTTCTGATCGGGTTGTCCCCAATGCTCGAATGGGCTGGTGGGTTGACCCGAAATCAACATGGGGCCTTTCTTGCCGCGAGGGTGACGTTGTGAAAGTGCAGGCTGAAGTGAGTTTGTATCCGCTGAGGTCCAGGAGGCTGTCCGGTCCCGTGAAGGAGTTCTGCCAGGTGCTTCGATCTCGCGGGTTGCACGTTCAGACACGATCAATGAGTACGTTTGTCGTCGGTGAATCGGAGGAATTGTTCGATGCCTTGAAAGACGGTTTTGAAGTGTTGGCTCGAGGAAATGAAGTTGTGATGGATTTGACCATCTCCAATACCTGTCCTGATACCAGGGAACAGGAATGTGCAGAAACAGAAAGGATGAACTGAATATGGCCGACAACAGGGCCCACAGACAACAAGATCAAGAATACCAAAGACAACTGGAGGCCGAGAAGGCCCAGGTTCGTCACCGGATGGCGCAGATCCAGCACAAGATCGTGGTCCTCTCCGGCAAGGGTGGCGTCGGCAAGAGCACCGTTGCGGTGAATCTGGCCATTTCGCTGTCGTTGGCGGGAAAGCGAACCGGGCTATTGGACATCGACATCCACGGCCCCAGCGTGCCGACGATCCTGAATCTGAAAGGCCAGATGGCTCATTCCGCGATGGATGCGATTCTGCCCATCGAGGTGGGGGCGAATCTCAAGGTCATGTCGATTGCCTTTTTCTTGACCTCCCAGGACGACGCCGTGATCTGGCGGGGTCCCATGAAATACCAGATGATCAAGCAATTCCTCAAGGATGTGGAATGGGGTGAATTGGACTACCTGATCATCGACTGCCCGCCGGGAACGGGGGACGAGCCGCTCTCGATCATCCAGCTTCTGGAGAATGCCGACGGCGCGGTCGTGGTGACGACCCCTCAGGAGGTGGCGGTATCTGATGTCCGCAAGAGCATCACGTTCTGCCGCAATCTCCATCTCCCTGTGCTTGGCGTGCTGGAGAACATGAGCGGATTCGTGTGCCCGAAGTGCGGCGAGGTGACCAACATCTTCAAATCAGGTGGCGGTGAGAACATGGCTTTGGAGATGAGCGTGCCGTTTCTGGGACGCATCCCCATCGACCCGCAGATCGTCGAAGCGTGCGATTCGGGGCAACCCTATGTGGAGAAGTATTCGCAGAGCCAGGCGGCCCAGGCTTTCAACGAGGCCGTCGCGGTTCTGACGGGCGCCAGCAATGAACGTAGTGATGCAACGAGAACCAAGAAGGAGACCAGTGACATGCGTATCGCGATTCCAGTCGCACAGGGTCAGTTGTGCCAGCACTTTGGGCACTGTGAGGAGTTTGCCATCATGGACGTGAATTCCCAGGAGAAATGCGTCTCTGGCGTGTTCACGGAGACCGCGCCGACCCATGCGCCCGGCGTTCTGCCTCAGTGGCTGGCTCAGCATAACGTGAACGTCGTCATTGCCGGCGGCATGGGCAGCCGGGCGCAGGCGCTCTTTACCGAGAATGGCATCAAGGTGGTCATCGGCGTCGCCGGCGGCAGTCCGGAGGAAGTGGCAAACGCGTACCTCAACGGCACGCTCCAGACAGGGGGCAACATCTGCGATCATTAGACGCCATGTGAGGTTCCAACCGATGTATCCCAGGCTTGCGGTTTGAAAGGGTTGAAGGATGGACACGGAATCCCGTTCGCAGAAGGAGGTACCGCCGACGCCGGATAGACAACAGGGACGTCGGTTCAACTGGCGGGCTTTCATCTCGGTCGCCACCGCGTTGTCCTTTGTGGCAATGTCGGTAACCGGCGTCGTGCTGTTCATCACGCCGCCCGGTCGTGTTGCGCACTGGACGGGCTGGAGGATATGGGCGCTGACAAAGGATCAGTGGAGCGGACTGCACATCTGGTTCAGCCTGATTTTCATGATCGCGGCGGCTCTCCATCTCTACCTGAACTGGCGGGTTTTCCTGAGCTACTTCCGCACCCGGATCCATCGGGCATTCGCCTTGAGGATGGAATGGGCGGTTGCCCTGCTCCTGTGTGGCATCGTAGGATGGGCGACGTTGGCAGAGGTCAAACCGTTCTCCTCTCTGCTGACCTGGAATGAGTCAATCAAACGTAGTTGGGAAACACCCGCAGCCCAGGCGCCGATTCCCCATGCGGAGTTGCTCACGCTGAGGGAACTCGCTGAGAAGACGGATGGCCTCGAGGTTGTATCCATGGTCAAGAATCTCCAAACGGCTGGCATCGAAGTCTCGTCGCCCGACGTGGTCTTGGGAGACCTGGCGAAACAGGCTGGCAGGACGCCGATGCAGATCTACGCCCTCGCCACAGGGCAGAGCGATACTCCTCGGCCCGGCGGCGGTCGCGGCGCCAATCGGCAGAGCCAGCAGCAAGGCGGCTACGGGATCGGCCGGCTGACACTGAGGCAATACTGCGAGCAGCAGAGCCTGGATCTGGAGAAGACCATTCAGAAGCTGCGAGAGAAGGGCTTCCGGGCCGAGCCGGACTTGGCGATACGGGAGATCGCCGCTACCGGCGGTGTTCATCCCTCGGCCATGCGTGACATTCTGGGGCAATGACAATTCATAGGAGTGTTCAGAACCAGCACATGAAGAATCAATCGGTAGAGATGATTGCTGATGACACAAGAAGACGATCATACGCGAGTCTTCGCACGCGGTTGCATCCCCATTGTGTCGTTTGTAGCCCAGACCACCCCTGTGGACTGTGTCTGCATTTTGTGACGGGACCCGACGACACGGTCGTGGCGGAATTTGAGTTTGACCCGGCGGTCGAGGGGTACGTGGGCTGGCCGCACGGCGGGATCACATCGGCTGTGCTCGATGGGGCCATGACCAACTGGCTCTTCGCCCACGGCCTGACCTGTGTGACGGCCGAGTTGAAGGTTCGGTTCAGACATCCAGTCGTCCTGGGGGAGCCGGCGACGGTGACGGCGAGACTGGCAAGTGATTCGCACCCGTTGTATGAACTGCAAGCGTGCATCCACCAGAACGGACAACTGAAAGTGCGTGCGGTGGGGAGATTCATGTACAAGGAATACGATACGGAAAGGGCATAGGACTGCAATGATGGACAACTTGATTCCGAAAAAAGTGTTTCTAACCAGGGGCGTCGGCCGGCATCGGTACCGACTGAAGTCTTTCGAAGATGCATTGAGACGCGCGGGTGTCGCCCAACAGAACCTGGTGCAGGTGTCGTCCATCGTACCCCCGAAGTGCGTGATGATCAGCGAGAAGGAAGGGCTCAAGATGTTGTCGCCCGGCCAGATCTGCTATTGCGTCATGGCCAGGGCGGACACGAACGAACACGGCAGGCTCATCGCCTCGTCCGTCGGCGTGGCCATTCCGAAGGACGCCACGAAGTGGGGGTATCTCAGCGAGGTCCATGGCCACGGCATGAACCACCGGCAGGCGGCGGATATGGCGGAGGACCTGGCGGCGGACATGCTCGGAACGACGCTCGGCCTGGAGGTGAATCCGGACCAGGCCTGGTCGGAGAAAGAGCAGGTCTACAAGGCCAGCGGCCTGATCATTCGAACCTCGAACATCACGCAGACGGCCAGGGGGAAGAAAGACCTGTGGACGACGGTCGTCGCCATTGCCGGACTGCTTTTTGAATGAGAACGGAAGGTGCCCCATGACGGAGGGACGAATCACGGTCTTGGTCGAGAATACGGCGGGAGGACGCGGAACGCTGGCCGAGCATGGATTGTCGTTCTGGATTGAGATCGGCTCGCGGAGAATCCTCTTCGACACCGGCCAGAGCGACATCCTCCTCCACAACGCGCAGGTCCTCGGCATCGATCTCCGGACGGTGGATGCCGTCGTGTTGAGTCACGGCCATTACGACCACGTCGGCGGGTTGAGGAGAATCCTGGAGATCGCCCCGGCCGTACCGGTCTATCTCCATCCTCAGGCGTTGGAGGCGAAATACGCCCGCCGCGAGAAGAATGGCCAGCAGATCGGCATGGAGTCGGAGAATACACAGGTATTGAAACAACGTATCGAGAGCGGATTGGGGTCCTTCACCGGTGGTCCGGCGGAAGTCGTTCCTGGCGTGTGGGCCACTGGGGAAATTCCCCGGAGATCGCCCTTCGAGAATACAGGCGGCCCGTTCTACAGGGACCCGAGTTGCACTGAGCCCGACGCGTTGCTCGACGATCAGGCGTTGGTGCTGGAGGTCAACGAGGGGCTTGCCGTGGTTCTCGGCTGTGCCCATGCCGGGATCGTCAACACGCTGGACTATGTCGCGGAGTTGTTCCCGAACCGGCCCATCCGCATGGTCCTCGGTGGAATGCATCTCGTGCGGGCCTTGCCGGCGCGAATCGCTTACACGATTGAAGTCCTCCGCCGGTATGATGTCCAGCGGGTTGGCCCGGCCCATTGCACGGGCGCGGAAGCGACGCGAGAACTCTGGGATGCTCTGTCGCAGAAATGCTTCCGGTGCAATGTCGGCACACAGATCGCACTATGAGAAAGGTCGATAGTCCTATGAAAGTCGTGACAGAGTCACAGGCCTCGCCATGTCCGTTGTTGGAGCAAGTGACCGGAACGCGGTGGATAGCCGTCAAATTCTTCAGGCATCTGCCGGCGGACTGGGAATGCGTTCATCACGAACCCTTGAGGTTCTGCGAGGCGGTGTGCCAGACGCGGAAGGGGCACATTGATCTGTTGCCCGAGACGATTCGCTGCGAGGGAGCCAAACGTGCCTTCCATTGGGCGAGGGGTAAGGAGGAGGGGCTGGTGCTCCATCTCTCTGAGAAGACCGGCGTGAATACCGCTCGGGCTCGGGAACTTGTTGAACAAGTCCCTGTCCTGGCGGACTCATATGCCGGCATTCGCGTCGGAGACTGCGAAGATCCGGATGTCCTGGTCACATATCTCCGGCCTGAGGCGGCGATGCGACTGGTCAGACTCTGGGAAACAGCGACGGGTCACAGTCTCCATGCCGATATTTCCAGCATCATGGCTGTGTGCGGCAACGCGGTTGTGAAGGCTTATGTGACTCAGTCGGTCAGCGTGTCCTTCGGCTGTCCCGATTCCCGCCAATACGGCGGCATTCAGCCTGAAGAACTGGTGGTCGCTGTGCCCGCAGGACTCTGTGACCGTTTCGCAGGGATCGAAAACACAGGACTGCCCCTGTCAGCCAAGTAATCGAGGTTCTTATGCCCACCTATGAATCGGTACAATCCGTTTGATTTGACCTGCATCATCAAAACGGAACCCCCGGCAACTGCCCGGAGATCAGACAATGGATAAGAGACAGTATATCTATGGACCCGTTCCCTCCCGGCGGTTGGGTCGCTCCCTCGGGGTGGATCTGATACCCTACAAGGTTTGCACGTATGACTGTGTCTACTGCCAGTTGGGCCGGACCACGAACAAGACCATGGAGCGGAGGGAATGGGTTCCGACAGGGGAAGTGGTGGCTCAGCTCAAGGAGAAACTGGCCTCGAAGCCGGATTACATCACGCTGGCCGGCTCGGGCGAGCCCACGCTCCACGCGGGGATCGGACGATTGATTCGCGAGATCAAGAGCCGGACGGATATTCCGGTGGCCGTGATTACCAACGGTTCTCTGCTGTGGCTTCCGGAGGTACGAAACTCGCTGGCAGAGGCCGATCTGGTTGTGCCTTCGCTCGATGCCGGCAGCGAGGATGTCTTCGAGTATGTGAACCGGCCCCATCCGCAGATCCTGTTCGATCAGATGTTGAATGGGTTGCGGGAATTCCGACGTTCATTCCGCGGCCGGTACTGGCTGGAAGTGTTTCTCCTGAGCGGCGTGACCACGGTGGAGTCGCGAGTCCAGGCGCTGCGCGACTGCATCGAGGCAATCGCACCGGACAAGGTCCAGGTCAATACCGTGGCTCGACCGCCAGCCGAAGGCTATGCCATGCCGGTTCCCCACGATCAGTTGGTAGAGATCGCAGCCCAATTGCATCCACAGGCCGAGGTGATCGTTCCTTATCCGCATCGGGACGACAAGGATAGTTCCGGCGCGGGGTGCAGCGAGGTGCTCGATCTGCTGCGCAGGCGTCCCTGCTCGATCCCGGATATTGCCACGGGGCTCGGTCTTCATCCGCACGAGGCGGCCAAATGCGTTGGCCGGCTGGTTTCCGAACAGAAAGTCCGGGCCCAAGAGCACGAGGGTGTCCTTTACTACGAGGCGGCGCTCTGACGGTCCATCGCGGGCTGTCGACTCACCCGCCGGAAAAGCCGCTTGAAACCAAGAGCGGCATGCTATATCATGATACTCCATTCAGTTCTTTGGAACCACTTGACGGACAGGCACAGATACCGGGAGACAGATGCGTATGTCCGAAAAACGGTGTCGAAAAAGCGATGACTTCGACACTCTGTCTCTGGGCAGTCATCCGATGCGATCTCCGCTCGTGGCGGCCAGGAGTCTGTTGCATACGGTCCTGGTCGGATACGCCGGTCCGCTCAACGAACGGCAGTTTGAGAAAATCAGTTGAGAATCACAGGCGTATGTTGTGGCTGCTCCCGCGGGAAGTAGGGGACGAGTTCCATGCCGTCTGTTATGAACAAGATACTGGGGCTCAGTGCCTATTTCGGCTTGTATGACAAGTGGGCAGAACGTCGCCTCGGGCAGGTCCATGACACCCTGATCGAATTGGCTGCCCCGAGCGGCAACACGGAGATCCTCGACATAGGCTGTGGAACAGGGATACTAAGTTGCCGTCTGGCTGGGATAGTAGATGGATCTGTGGTCCACGGAGTAGACGTCAGCCCATGCATGATAAGGGTTGCTCAAAAGAGGGGAAAAGGACATTGCCCCAGGGCACAGTATCAAGTCGGGACCGCGGTCAGACTGCCTTATTCGGACGGACAGTTCGACCTTGTGTGTTCCTGTCTGTTGTTCCATCTCCTGGAGGACTCCGACAAGGAACAGACGTTGCGCGAGGTCTTCAGAGTGCTCAGGCCCGGCGGCAGATATGTATGTGCCGAGTTTGAGAAATACCCCATCCAGTTCTGGGGCGGAAAACTGGCGAGATATCCAGGCGATCTGATCGGTATCGTGGGTTTCGACATTCACACGAAAGCGGCGGGCCCCTCGATTACGAGGAGTCGCCCCATTGTCTACAGAGTTCTGGTGAAACAGTGACTCCTCGACATGGTTTCACCCGCGATTCGTATCCTCCTGAACCCCTGCCTGTTCGATGGCTGCTAACAGGGTGGCTTCGGACTGGACACCCACGAAATTACGCACTGGTTCACCATTGCGAAAGACGATCAGCGTTGGGATAGACTGGATGCCATATCGGGTGGCCACACCGGGTGCTTGATCGACATTCACCTTTGCCACGGATGCCTTGCCCTGAGTCTGTGTCGCCACACGATCCAGGATCGGCCCCTGCATCCTGCACG
This sequence comes from uncultured Pirellulales bacterium, assembly GCA_964507995.1. Classification (GTDB taxonomy): domain Bacteria; phylum Planctomycetota; class Phycisphaerae; order Sedimentisphaerales; family Anaerobacaceae; genus PLanc-01. The sequence continues at coordinate 94,222 of CAZDTD010000001.1, forward strand.
GCCCGCACCATGGGGCCCAGAAGTCAACGAGGGTGACACCGTCTTGAATATGGCTGTCGAAATCCGCGTCGTTCAGTTCTGTCGTCCAATTGCCCATCTACTGCCTCCTTATGCCTCGGGATGGTAGACATCCACGACAAACACGTCTGACATCAGCCGGCGATTCTCCCTCTGACAGTCGGATTTGCCTCATTGCTTTCGCACTGCGACCGCTTCGATCTCTACCAAAGCATCTTTCGGCAGCGCTGCCACCTGGATGCAGCTTCTCGCGGGGAACGGCTCCTTGAAGAACTCGGCGTAGACGCTGTTAAAGGCCTGGAAGTCCCGCATGTCCTTCAGAAATACCGTGGTTTTGACTACGGTGCTCATGTCGGCCCCTCCTGCAGTGAGCACCGCGCGCAGATTGGAGAGCACTTGTCGTGCGGCCGAGGCAATGTCAGTATTGCGGAATTCGCCTGTGGCTGGGTTCATGGGAAGCTGTCCGGATGTGAAGATCAACTGTTCCTCCGCTATGGCCTGGCTATAGGGACCGATGGCCGCCGGGGCCTCGGCTGTTCGTATCTGCTGCATCGTTTCATCTCCTGATCTGCGAAAAGCACTCACAGCAGCCCGAGACCCCTCCCGGCGCTGCACCACAGTCCTTGATCTTATCGGCATGTTGTGACTGCGTCAACATCCGCCGCGAATCTGCTGGTTGTCACTGCCAGCCGGCCCAATCTGGTCGTATCCACACGCTATGCCTCGAACCGCCGGTCGGCAGTCCCCCGGCGATTACCTGCCCGTTGGAGCCAGCCTGTTCGCTCGGCCGGCAAGTGATCGAACTGTGGAACATACGGTTTGACGTCCAGCAGCGGCGTGCCATCCAGGATATCCACGTCGGCTATGTGCAGAGTGCAGCCGTCGATGCGCAGCAAGCGAACGGCCGACATCCCGATGGCGTTCGGCCGGGCGGGGGCCCTCGTGGCAAAGACACCATGAGGCTGGTCGTCCAGGTATGGCGTGACGATCAGCTTGGGCGCGACCGCCCGGTCGAACCAGTACAGTAACCAGATCCGGTCGAAACCATCCAAGTCCTTTAGCCCGGCGGTAAAGGCCGGCAATATTTCCACAGTGCCCGTTGCACCTTCGGCCATACTGGCCTGAATGGGTGTCCCCGCGGCCTGTGTGAAGGGCGAACGAATGATCCCGATGGGATCCAACTGCAGGCTCATGAATCGGTCAACCCTTTGTCTTACGTTCACTCAGAGCCTCGTCGAGCATGAACAGGCCGCCCTTATGGTCGCCGATCATTACATGTCTCCTTTCTCAAATTGCCAAGAGGAGACCGCAGGCGGCGGCTGCGCCGCCGCCCACGGTGTCTCCTGCACCGCTTCTCACCCATCCCAGCCTATTTCTTGCCATGCGGGCACTTCTTGAGGCACAGGAACCAGTCCAGCACCTTCACATCTGCGGCGGGTTTTTCGACCCGCTCCTTGGCGGCGCCGCAGGAGCCCGGCGGCGGGACAATCACGTCGTCACCGAGCTGCCAGTTGGCCGGCGTGGCGATCTTGTATTCGTCGGAATGCTGCATGGCGATCAGCAGCCGCTTGACCTCCTCCATGTTTCGCCCGTTGCTGAGCGGATAGTACAGGATCGCCCGCACCTTGGCCTCCGGATCGATGATGAATACCGCTCGCACCGCCTGTGTGGTGCTGGCGCCGGGCTGCAGCATGCCGAAGGTCTTGGAGACTTCCATCGTCAGGTCGCTGATGACCGGGAAGTTCACCTCGACGCCCTTCATGCCCTTGTACTCGATCTTCTCCTTGATCGTCCGCAGCCAGGCGATGTGGCTGAACGTGCTGTCGATGGACAATCCGAGCAGTTTGCAGTTGAGCTTCTCGAACTCCGGCTGCATGGAGGCGAAGGTCATGAACTCCGTCGTGCAGACCGGCGTGAAGTCGGCCGGGTGCGAGAAGAACACGACCCACTTGCCCTTGAAGTCGTCGGGGAAATTGATCGGTCCCTGGGTGGTCTCCGCCTTGAACGACGGGGCCTTCTCGCCGATCAGCGGCAATCTGTTCTCGTTACACATTTGCGATTCTCCTTTCATTTGAGTTAGCTATTGGATTCTGTGGTCACACAGAAGGACATCGACATTCCCACACCGATCAGGTCAGGTCGAAACGGTCGAGGTTCATGACCTTGTTCCATGCCGCCACGAAGTCGTGCACAAACTTCTTCTCGGAGTCCTCACATGCGTAGACTTCTGCCAGGGCCCGGAGTTGGGAGTTCGAACCGAAGATCAGGTCCACGCGGGTAGCGGTCCACTTCAGTTCGCCCGTTGCGCGATCGCGACCCTCGAATACGTCCGCGTCTTCGGAGGTCGGCTTCCACGCTGTGCCCATGTCGAGCAGATTCACAAAAAAGTCGTTCGTGAGCGTCTCCGGCCGCTTTGTGAAGACGCCGTGCGGAGACTTCGCGAAGTTGGCGTTCAAGACGCGCATGCCGCCCACGAGCACGGTCATCTCGGGCGCCGTCAGGGTCAACAATTGTGCCTTGTTGACCAGCAGTTCCTCGGCCGAGACGGCATAACGAGCCTTCTGGTAGTTGCGGAAGCCGTCCGCCTTCGGTTCGAGCACGGCGAAGGAGGCCACATCGGTCTGCTCCTGCGAGGCGTCCATGCGTCCCGGCGTGAAGGGGACCGTCGCCTTGCAGCCGGCGTTCTTCGCAGCCTGCTCGACGCCCGCACAACCGGCCAGAACGATCAGGTCCGCCAGGGATACCTTCTTGCCGCCGGACTGCGCCTTGTTGAACGTGCTCTGGATGCCCTCCAGGGTCTTGAGCACCTTCGCCAGTTGGGCGGGCTGGTTGACCTCCCAGTCCTTCTGCGGCGCCAGACGAATGCGGGCGCCGTTGGCGCCGCCTCGCTTGTCGGACCCGCGGAAGGTAGACGCCGACGCCCAGGCGGTCGAAACCAGCTCCGAGACAGACAGGCCACAAGCCAGAATCTTGCCTTTGAGAGAGGCGATGTCCTGTGCATCGATCAGCTTGTGATTGACGGCAGGGATGGGATCTTGCCAGATGAGTTCTTCCGCCGGAACCTCGGGACCGAGATAACGTGCGCGCGGACCCATGTCGCGGTGCGTCAGCTTGAACCACGCCCGGGCGAACGCATCCGCGAACTGGTCCGGATTTTCGTAGAAGCGTCTCGATATCTTTTCGTAAGCAGGATCGAACCGCAGAGAAAGGTCCGTGGTCAACATGGCAGGCGCATGGCGCTTGGACTTGTCATGCGCATCCGGGACCGAATTGGCGCCTGCGCCGCCCTTGGGGATCCATTGATGCGCGCCGGCCGGGCTCTTGGTCAGTTCCCATTCGTAGCCGAACAGGTTCCAGAAGAAGTTGTTGCTCCACTTCGTGGGCGTGCTGGTCCAGGTGACCTCCAAGCCGCTGGTGATCGTGTCGCCGCCTTTGCCGGTCCCAAAGGTGCTCTTCCAGCCCAAACCCTGCTGCTCAACCGGGGCCGCTTCGGGCTCAGGCCCCACATGGGACGCCGGGCCTGCGCCGTGGGTCTTGCCGAAGGTGTGGCCGCCCGCGATGAGGGCGACGGTCTCCTCGTCATTCATCGCCATGCGGGCGAAGGTCTCGCGGATATCCTTGGCCGCCGCGATCGGGTCCGGATTGCCGTTCGGGCCTTCCGGGTTGACGTAGATCAGACCCATCTGCACCGCCGCCAGCGGGTTCTCGAGGTCCCGATCTCCGGAGTAACGCTTGTCGCCGCCCAACCAGGTTGTCTCGGCGCCCCAGTAGACATCCTGGTCCGGCTCCCAGACATCCTCGCGACCGCCACCGAAGCCAAAGGTCTTGAAGCCCATCGTTTCGAGCGCGACGTTGCCGGCGAGGATCATCAGGTCGGCCCACGAAATCTTCCGCCCGTACTTTTGCTTGATCGGCCAGAGCAGGCGGCGTGCCTTGTCCAGGCTCACGTTGTCGGGCCAGCTATTGAGCGGCGCGAAACGTTGCTGGCCCCGGCCGCCACCGCCTCGGCCGTCGCCGGTGCGGTAGGTGCCGGCGCTGTGCCAGGCCATGCGGATCAACAGAGGACCGTAGTGGCCGAAGTCCGCCGGCCACCAGTCCTGCGAGTCGGTCATCAGCGCCGCCAGGTCCTTTTTCACAGCCGCCAGGTCGAGACTCTTGAACTCCTTCGCGTAGGTGAAGCCTTCGCCCATCGGATTGGACTTGGCAGAATGCTGGTGCAGAATCTCAAGTCTCAACCGTTTCGGCCACCAGTCGCGGTTCGTCGTCCCGCTGGCGGCCGCATGTCCGTGCCCCATGCCCGTCACCGGGCACTTGCTGTTCTCACTCATAAGATTCGCTCCTTTCATCGTGTTTATTGTCAAACGGCGTTGTTATCCGGCGATTTCCTTATGCCGGCATAGGGCTATTCAGATCGGTGCGGCTGCGTCTTTTCCTTTCGCCGCGTACAAGCCGAGCATATCCCTCGAACCTCGACTTGGGCCGAGTCGATCTGTCCCAATGCCTCCACGGACTTGGGAATCTGCAGGTTGTCCAGGGCCTCGCTGAAGAAATCGCTGACCAGGCCGCACACCGTACAGATGAAATGGTGGTGGCGATCCAGGTTCGCGTCATATCGGGCGCTCTCGAACAGGGGCTCGACTTTTCGGACAAGGCCTTCGTCCTCCAGAGTCGAGAGGGTGCGATAGACCGTATCGCGGGAGATGCTTGGCACGCGTCTGGAGACCGCTTGATAAATGGTCTCTGCGTCCGGGTGCGCCACGCTGGCCGCCAACTCCTGAAAGATCTCCACCCGCTGATGTGTGACCTTCATGCCTCGCTGGCGGCATGTCTGGACGAATGCTTGGACACGGCGATCGATCTCGGCCTTGGACGGCGTCATCTTGCACCTTCCGGCTAAATCATAATAATTCTGATTTAGGAGTTACCTGGCAACTAACCTGTCGGTTCGGGAATTCTTGGTCGCGGTCGGAATTTTCTTTTCCGGCCGGACCATAAAGCCGCCAGCAAGCCCCGCGACGGCCGATTGCCAGGCTACTGGTCGCTGTAGGTCAAGAGCCGAGTACTTCAACCCAGTACTGTCCGATCGTTTTGTAGAGAGCGCTCACCGCCAAGATCGCGCAATGGCGATGCTCCGGTGGCAGTTGGGGCAAGGCATCGATGAGCTGTCCGCTCTTCGCTCTCGTGCAAGCTCGTACATGACTATCGCTCAGGCGTCAGGGCAGACACTGCTCTACAGTCAGTAGTCGCACAAGGGATTCTATGCATTCGTAGACATGTGGTCAATTGTCAGTTGCAGAACTTCTCCTTCGTGCTGGGATCCGCCTTGCCGCCTTGGACGGGGGTTGCATGCACCTGCCTGAGCAACGTCTTCATCCTGGCGACCACGTCAGCATATTTCGCATCTGAGGCCAGGTTGTGTAGTTCCTGCGGATCGTGGTCGTGATCGTAGAGTTCCTCGCCCTGCTTGCCGAAGGCCCATTCAGTATACCGCCATTGTTCGGTGCGGACGCTGTGGCCCGGGTCGTCCCCGCGCTGGACCTGAGTGTAGGCGGCGTGCCCCCACTGTGCCTGTGGATTCTCAATCAGCGGGCGAAGGCTGACACCCTCCAGATGGCTCGGCGGCGTCAGGCCGGCCAGATCGGCCAGCGTCGGATATAGATCAACCAACTCCACCGGTCGCAAGCTTGTCTGGCCCGCTGTCTTTTGGCCTGGCACGGAGATAATCAGCGGTACACGCGCCGATTCCTCAAAACAGCTCTGCTTGAACCAGAGCCCGTGCTCGCCCAAATGATAGCCGTGATCGCTCCAAAACACGATGATCGTGTTCTCACGCAACCCCAGTCGATCCACGGCATCAAGCAACCGCTCGATTTGGGCGTCAACGAAAGAAATGGCGGCATAGTACGCCCGCTTGCACTCGCGAGCTTGGTCTGGTGTGACGCCGAAATAGGGCCATGGCTTGGTCGAGGCCAGGGCAGGCGTCGGGTAGTTGTTGGGAGTCTGCGGCGTGATCGGAGGGAGTGAGATTTCGTCCATCGGGTAGAGGTCGAAGTACTTCTTCGGCGTCACCCACGGGCAGTGCGGCTTATAGAATCCGGCCCCGATGAAGAAGGGTGCATCCTTGTGCTCCTCAAGCAGTCGGATCGTCTGGTCGGCAACCTTGCCGTCGGTGTGCTGTTCGTCCTTTCCCGTCTTGTCTGCCAGAAACGCCATCGCCGAGCCAAGGCCGCGCTTGGGTGTGTAGTTCATGATATCAGGTTCGAGCGACGTCTTGTCGAGTCCCGCCGGGTTGAATCGCTCCATCCACGAGACCCGGTCGTCCAGGCCGTTGGTGCCGATGTCGCCGGGATTGCCGTAGTGGTACATCTTCCCGACACGCGCCACATAGTAGCCGTTCTTCATGAACATCTGGGGCAGCGTCACCACATCGGGTAGGTCCTGGCGAAAGTGATATTGCAGGTTGAATACCCGCGTGCTGTCCGGGCGCAACCCAGTCAGCAACGAAGACCGGCTCGGACTGCACAGCGGGAACTGGCAGTACGCCCGCTCGAAGCGCATCCCACGTTCGGCGAGCCGATCGATGCCGGGGGATTTCACAAATGGATGCCCGAAGCAACCGAGGTCGTTGTTCATGTCGTCCACGGAAATAAACAGGACGTTGGGTTTGGCACGGGTGGCAGGTGCTGCGATGGCCCACCTGCCGGGCAATCCCAACAAGCCGCTACCCACAGCAACGGAGCCGATTCTAAGGAACTGTCGTCTCGAAAGATGCATTCTCTTCGTCATGTCCATGCTCCTGAATGTCATCCGTTGGCTCACATCGTGGCAACACCCGCAATCCTATTCCATCGGTATGGTCTTGTGTGCCCCGGCATAGCACACGGGTACAGGCCCTCTGGACTGCGTTTGACCTATGGCTGGGCATCCCACGCATACCACTCGTCCAGCAATTCGGGATGTGCTGGTCACAACCACGGGCAAGTGTACCGGCGGAGAGTGAACCGGACAAGAGGACGTTCCGGCGAATACGGGTTTGGGTGGCGCGGCCAGAGCCCGCGTATTCGGAAATAGGCGAGATCCCGACGATCGTATTCAGCTTCGTTGCCAAACGGATCATGGCCGCTGAGGGGTGTGACGGCATCTCTCTCAACGGTCTGGACCTGGTTCGGCATCGCAGGGTCCCTTGCGCCCCAGGTGATCTGGCGTAAGGGTCAGAAGGTTACCGTAATGGAGTTCGATGGCCCAACCCGATGAATGTCAAGGGTTTCCACCAACTGTTCATCTATGGCAAGTTGGACCACGATCTGAGGGCCTACGGCAGTCTTGCAGGCATCGAGGTGCTGCCGATCGCATAGTGGTGTGACAATCGCTTCTTCTGGGGTTCTCGGGTTAGGACAATACCGGATTCCTGGCTGAGATGGATGAAGAACATTCCTCTCAGGTCATCCCCTTCAGGGATGAGCCAATCCCGCCCTTGAGCCGGATTCATTTCACCACATCCGTCCCAGATGAATTCGATAGATGGTTTCCCAAAACTCGAAGTGGCCCCGGGCTTCTGCATCGATGAAGTCCCTGTCCCATTGGTCTATCGACTCGATCCGCCAGTGGCCTACGACCCAGTCTCTTGCCTTGGTCATGAGTCTGTCTTGACTCTTGCCCAGAACGAACTCTTGCGGCCGTGGGCTCTCCGAAGGTCTTGCATGAATTCCATCTGTTGCGATTCAATGCCGGCGGTGGCGGCCAATTCCTGCATGGTCATCAGATACTTGGCAGCGTGTGAATACGCATTGTAACGGCTCTCGTTCAGAATGTCGAGCAGCAGGATTTTGTAAAGTATCCATGTCTGCGAGGGATACGGTTCCGTCAACGCCTCGACCACCTTCAGGATCGTGTCATATGCCAAGCCGGAAATCTCGGCTTGTCTTTGTTGGACGAGCTTCGCCGCTCGCTCCAGGTCGCCCATTTGTGTCAGGAAGTACACTCCTTGTTCCGGCGAGCGGTGGTTCTCGGCCAGTACGGCGGCTCTCTGGCGAGCCTGGGGCTTGTCCGCATCGCTGGTCAGTTCCAGGATCTTCTCGAATGTGCTTGTGCTCAGGCAGAGCGAGAACTCCCTCCAGAGGATTTCGCGGGCTTCGTCCTTTCGGCCCAGGGCGATCAGGATCTTGCTCTGGAGCGTGGGATAATCGTCGGGCTCGCCATAGATGAACCTGGCCGTTCCCTTTTCCAGATAGGCCAAGGCCTCCTGCAACCGTCCGGCCTCGAACAATCGGCGCGATACGGACAGGGCGTAGGTCTGCATCAGTCCCTCGGATTCGACGATGGCGATGTACTCGTCGACATCGCCGGAGGCGTCCGCGAGTTCCTCCAGCCAGCCAACGATCTGGGTGCGCTCGATATTGGGAAGGCGTTCACCAGGGGCGGGGCGAGGCAGGGCCGTAAGATCGCTCTTGAGCCGCCATTGGAGGGTGCGAAGACCTTCATCGCCCAGGGCCTTCGCGAATTTCGTGATCATGTCGTCCTTCACGGCATATCCGTTGTCGTGAATGTGGTCGTAGACGAGGCCGGCCAACTGCTTGGTGTCGCGGGGCTCGATGCGGGCCCAGACCTCGCCCCAGAGCGTGACGCCCTGCTGACAGGTGGGCCAGAGATAACCATTGGAGTCGTCGATATTCGCCATGCCTTTCTCGGCGGCTCGGACGAACGAAACGAGCAGCTTCTGCGCGTCTGCCAGATCGCCTTTGTCCATCAAGGATCGGATGGAGACCAACACCTGATCCAGTTCACGAGAGATAGGCAGCGCCATCTTCCAGCCGTCGCGGTGTTTGGCGAGTTGCCATGCTTGACGAATTCGGTCTCGGATCTCATCCGCCAAGACGTTCGTGTGTGCTTTCGGCGTGACCAGATCGAGAAGGGAGGCTCGCAGTTTCTCATCATCCTGGCAGCGTTCCAGGAGCCATGCGACCAGTTCAGGCTTGCCGGTTGCCTCAAGGTATATCCGCAATTCGTCGTCACTGATCCTTCGGGCCATTTTTAGAGTCCGCCTTTCAGTCGCGTAAAGGTTCCGTGCCTTGGTCCAGGATCTTGACGTACCGGTCGTAGATGTAGATTCGATCGCGTTGTTTGCCGGTGATTTCCCGGACGATTCCGACGGTTTCCAGGTTCTCCACTGCCTTGCGGACGGTCGGTGGAGTCAGATCGAGTTGGGCAGTCGCATTCGGGATGGTTGTGATCGGGTGCTGTCGCAACAGGTCAAACACACGGAGGGCAGATCCGCCTTTTCGACCGAGGTCCTCGACCTTGCGTCGGTCCTCGTCAAACAGCTTCAGAGTGTGGCCGGCTGTATCCGCCGCCTGTTGGGCGGTCTGCTCTACGCCTTCGAGGAAGAACCGCAGCCAGCCGAGCCAATCCCCCTTGAGACGAACGGCGTCGAGGCGGTCGTAGTATTCCTGGCGGTGCTGTTTGAAGAACAGACTCAAGTACAACAACGGTTGGGCGAGCACATCTTCGGCACACAGGATCAGCGTGATGAGCAGGCGTCCGAGTCTGCCGTTGCCATCCAGGAAGGGGTGGATTGTTTCGAACTGGACGTGGGCCAATGCGGTTTTGACGAGCGAGGGCGTGCGCTGCGGCTGATCGTGAAGGAATCTCTCGAGGTTGCCCATACAGTCGGCCACACGGTCGGGAGGCGGAGGAACGAATCGAGCGTTCCCTGGCCGGGTGCCGCCCAGCCAGTTTTGGGTGCGGCGGAACTCTCCGGGCGTCTTGCCGCGGCCATGTCCCTTTGCCAGCAACACCCTGTGAACCTCTCGGATCAGCCGAAGCGACAAGGGGAAGTTGTCTTTGTGCAGGCGCTTCAGACCAAAGTTCATGGCGGCCACGTAGTTGCTCACTTCCTGCACGTCACCCAACGGGACGCCAGGGGCCAAGTCCTCCTCGTGCAGGAGCAGATCGGAGAACGACGATTGGGTGCCTTCGATCTGCGACGACAGTACGGCCTCTTTGCGAACGTAGAAATACAGGAAAAGTGAGACATCGGGCAGAAGCATCGTAACGCCATCCAGTCGTCCCAGAGCACGGTTGGCGTTTTCGATCAGGTCGTGGTCTCGGTCGTTGAGTTTGATCGGCGGATGGGGCGGCAACGGATTGGGTATGAATGCCCCGACCGATTCTCCTGCCGTGGAGGTCGTAACGTATCTGCCTGTCGCTTTCACATCGTCTGCCCTTGGGAAAGGCCACTTTCTTATGTAGGAGCCACTAAGAAAACATATCATTGAATCGTTTCTTAGTCAATGAATGATGCCCTTGACCAGGTCCCAACCGACTCCCAGATGCTCGGCCACATCTCGAATGGTCATGTGGTGGGACAACTCCAGAACGTATCGCTCGAAGGCGTGCGTGTAGGGGGGTCGCTCGTCGACAAAATCCACAGGCGTCTGGCGGACCTCGCCGCAGTCGATCTCGTGTTGAACTGGGCCGGGGCACTGACCGGTGTGGTTCCAGCATACACCGCCGGGTCAGGATTCGGGCACGGCCAGGCTATTCTGCAGAATCGACACCAGATCATCTGTGCTGTACGGCTGGGGGATGACCCAACGCGAGCCCCAAACCAGTTTGGGCACACCGCCGTGACCGCTCTGGATGGTCCGGCCATAAACCTGAATAGAGGACTCCAAATACCCGTCGATCCAGGGGGCGGCCCAGGCAGCCTCGAATTCCGCCTGGCCGACCATTTCGATCGCTTTGGCCTTGGCGGCGTCGAGTTTCCGCGGTCGCCAGCGGTCGCCGGACTCGAACGAGAACATCCAATCCTCAAAGGCGCCAAACGCTTCACGCCGGGCCATCCAAACCGCCAGACCGACCTTGACCAGCTCACAGGAGTCCTTGTATTCCTTCACGTCCCGAGTGATGTAAGGGTTACACTGGCGGTCCAACGGCGACGGACGCAGCGCGAAGGCCAGCTTGCCCTCGTAGCGGCGAACCACCTCATTGAGCATAAAGTGCATTTTCTGACAATGGGGGCATGTATAGTCGAAGAGCAAGGTGACAACATAGGGGGCATCCGGCGAACCAACTATCGGTCCGGCGTGGGCATCGATGGCGGTCCGGCTTTCCTGCGACTGGCCAACGAGATAGACGGGCGGCGGAGCGATGGCAATCTGGCAGGCCGACAGGCCGCCGGCGAGGGCCAGACCGACCAGAACCAAGCCGACCACAGTCAAAGGGCTGATGATGCGCCGTGGGGTGGTCTCGTGGCGAGGGCATCCTGCCCTTGCGTCGCACGGCCATCTTGGCCGTGCTTCGGGATACAAGGACGAGACGCCCTCGTCACGCCTGGGCGCTCGCCAGATGACCAGAGCCGCCAGCAGCAGGCCGGTGACGTGTGTAGCCATGCAATAAGGACAGAAGGCGCCGATGACCCATTTCTGCAGGATCGTGAACCACACAGCGCTTCCTGCCGCCGCTCCGACCAGAACCAGCATGACGCCCCAGGCCAGCCGCCGGACCGGCGTCGGCGTGGCCGGTCCGATGGCCAGACTCGCTACCAGCATCGCCAGGTACGCTCCAGCCGCCAGACCGCTGACGGGCAACACTCCCGCTATCGTCGACCACCGGCTGTTGAGTACCTGCTCGCACCCGCTCCCGCCGCCGCAGCCGATCGCCGACCCGTCTACCAGATAAAGCCAACTCAGGTAGACGCTCAACGACAGAGCCAACAAGCTTAAACCCGTCAAGCCCCAGTGCCACCAGGGCCAGAACCGAAATCCCAGTGCCCCAAACGCTGCCGCCGGCGGATGAGAAATCCGAAATCCGAATTTCGAAATCCGAGACAAATCCAACCCCCAAAATCTCAATGACCGAAACACTCCCGCCGCTCGCGGGTTTGGTTTCGAGTTTTCCTGTTACTGCGTTCTCCTGGAATACTGGTTGGGCGCACCCGGCGTGGGAACGCTGTCGGCGATCTGCGCACTGCTGCCATGCGTTCGGGTCAATGCCGTGGCGAAGGTGATGCCGCTGCCGGCGACCTCTGCGCCTTCCGCGTGCGCGAAAGCGAGTGGCGAGGCGACAGTAATGGAGGCGCCGCCACGACCGTCTCTGCCGCCAAAGCGGCGAGGGAAGGCAACGGAGGCGACGACCGCCGTCTCACGGCTGGCGCCGCTGTCGATGGTGATGGTCTGGCCGGCACTGAAACCCATCGCGTTGGCCACCGGGATCACAGTCGCGCCTGCTTTGGTGGCCGTGCCCACCGTGGTGCCACCTGCCGTGCCGACCGTCTTGACGATGGCTACTTCGCGATTAGCCCCCGTATCGATGATGATCTTCTGTCCGGCGCTGAGGCCTCCCACGCTGGTGACTTTGATGTTGGTTGCGCCGGCAGATGAAGCGATCGCCAGGACGCTGTCGTTCTGCAACAAGAAGTCGTCGCAGTTGCTGTCGGTGTCCGTGCCGTCCGGGAAGCGGCCTGCGCTCTTGTTGGGTCCCTCGGCGGTCGGACTGCCCCGCCCGCCGAAACCGAAGCCTCTGCTCGCAGCGGGCGTGGCCACGCTGCAGCCACTGGCTCCTGCTCCAGAGGCGGCCTGGTACCCCTCGGCGGCCCATGGGTCAACGAGGCCGCCATAGTTGAGACTGTCCACGACCATGCCGGCGGCGTCGCGCAGCACCATGTTGCCGGCGTAGGCGAGGGCGGGTCCCCCAAACCACTGGTTGGGCTTCTTCTCGCCCTGGTAGCCCGCGGTCGTGACCTTTTCGTCGCGCACCGGGGTGTTGATCTCGTGGTCGTTGGCCAGAGGGCTGTTGAGCGTGATGCTGGAAGTCAGCGCCAGGACCGGCTCGTTGCTCGAGTGGGCAAAAGCCGTCGCCGGCTCGAAACGGATTCCCGTCCCCCTGGCGCTGAAGGGCATATTGGCCGAATGGTCGAACTTCAGCGGTTCGGCCAGGTCGAGACCCGTGCCCCAGTCCGCTTCGGCCATCGGACCATCGAACGGCCTGCGACGTGACTGCGTGCCGACTTTTGTGACCGTGACGGTCTCGATTCCATGTCCCACGCTGTCGATGTCCAACCGGATTTTGTCGCCGACGGATATGTCAGCGACGGAGGATACCTTGATGTTGGTGTCGCCGGCTTTCGCATCGGCTGCCAGCCAGGCCTGTGTGCCCTGTTTGCCGACTTCGGTGATTGTGACCACTTCGTACTTTTCCGCAGCTTGTGCCACGGCAGGGTAGGTCGCCCCATAGCCGATGGCCATCTTCTGGCCGACCTCGAAGCCGCTGACGCTCGTGACCGGTATGTTGGTCGAGCCGGCGGGGATCGTGATCACCGGGCCGTCGGGCAGCGGTTGCCACACGGTCGTCTGACCGCGAGGGCCGCCTCGCGGGCCGCCAAAACCGCCGGGACCACCGGCGGACGCAGCGACCGGTGGGGTCTGGATGCTTGTGATCTGCCGGGTTTCCCTGGCCGAGCCGGCACCGATTTCAATCGTATCGCCGACGTTCATGCCGTCGGTGCTCCTGACGTAGATGGTGGCATCGTCCTTCTTCGCAGGGACCGCCAACCCCGAGTTGGACAAGCCGAGCAGGTAGAAGCCCTTGGCCGCGAGCTTCGTCCCGGCCGGGATCTTCACCGACGAGAAGAAAGGCATCTGTGTCGGGTGCTGGGTCAGCGTCCAGTTGGAGATATCGACGGCGCTGGCACCGGCGTTGTAGAGCTCGATGAACGAGTTCGTCGAGTTGGCCGGAGAGCCCGAACTGATCGCGAACTCATTGATCTTGACCGGGCTGACATTCCGCACTTTCTCGATCGCGATCTCGGACTGCGTCTGTCCGGTCGCCGCGATCGTCCACGAGGCGTTGCCGACCAGGTCGCCGTTGAAGGCCGCCGGTCCTGAGGTGACCGTGAAGGTCGTGCTGACGGTCTGGCCCGGCGCGATCATGCCGGCGATAGCCACGGGCGTCTTGGCCACGACGGTCCAGTCCGCTGGCGCGGTGATGCCCAGCGTGACGTTCCTGACGTGCGTCCCGGCGGTATTGGTGAATGTCACGGTGGTGTCCTGCGTCGAGCCCGGTGAGAACGTCTGGAGTCCGGGCGGGGTGGCGACGGCCGAGGACGGCGCGATGCTCAGACGCTGCACATCGTACCGGGCCGCCACAATGTTGGCCTGCACCTTCTGGTTGGTCTCCTGCGTCGGGAAGGTGTTGGGGGCCGTCATCGCACCTTCGTAGAAGGTGCCCTGCGAGCCGTTGCTGTTGTCGCCGCCGTTGCCCAGAAGGATCGCGCCTTGCTTACGCATCGGGTCATAGCTGCTTCTGGGATTCTTGACGCGAGGTCCGTCGAACATGATCTCCAGGTCGCCCCGCTGTGCGTCGCCGCCCATGGATCTCCAGTGGTGCGGCTCGCCGTCGGCCGTAGCGGTCACAAACCGCCACCCGATGCTCGGCAGATCGGGGCAGTACTTGTCGTTGGGAGACTCGTTCACGCAACCCACCAGGTTGTTCTCCTGGTCGGTCATGATCCATGGGCCGGGGGCTTGCCCGCGATACCAGGCACTGGCGTTGCCATAGTAGGTGGTTTCCATGGTGCCGTCGCCATCGTCACGGCTGTCGGTCTCGGCGTTGCCGTAGTCGAAGCAGCAGCCGGAATTGTAATGGTGGCCGCTGATGACCCAGTACTGCCCCTCTGCCTGATCGTCCACGGCGGTGCCCTTGGCGTCGTTCCAACGGAGGCCCATGCCCGGCTCGATGAAGACGCCATAGACCTTGTGGCCCATGAGCGTAATCGGTGCCATGTCGGCCAGCGGGAGGTTGTTGAACCCGCCCATGGCCGGACCGCTGAATCCGCCTCGGGGCGCCTGAACGAGGTGGTTGCCTTTGCCGGACTGGTCGTAGATGGTGGTGATCCAGCAGTACGTGTTGGCGCAGAAGGCGTCCTGCGCGGCCGCGTCGGCGTATCCGCCCGCATCCCCCTCGCTGGGCTGGACGACGCCAACGTCCAGGGTCTTGCCGTCCGACTGGCGCAGAACTTGGTAGAGCGGGCCGTTGTAGGAGGCATACAGCGCGCGCGTGGTGCTATGGGCGGCCACCAGAGGGCAACCGGCCGAAGCGTAGATGTCGCCCGGGCCTTCCGGCCTGGGCGGGACAACATCTTGCCCCACGCCGGCCTGCGCGGCGATCATCAACGTGGCGACAGGCAGCGTCAGCGCCAGTGCGAGCATTATCCCAAGACTGATTCTCGTCTTCATGTCTCCTTCTCCTGTTCCTTAGACCGAGATCTTCCTGTTAGTTCTCCGCCTGTGACCACATGAATCATTTGGGGTCGGCGGCCTGATATCCCAGTAAAAAAAGCATCTTCACCGCATATCGCGTGCCCAGCTCGCGGTAGCCTGCCGCAGCGAAATGCAGATGATCCGGACGGCTCGTGCAGCCCTTCGAAGAAATGACATAGGAATTAGGGATTGTCTTTGGCAGTTCCGCAATGATTGAATTCATGCTCGCGCAAGCGCCTTGCTGATCCGCATTCACAAGCTCGCCTGCGAGCAGAGGCACTGACGCGGGGTTGAGACTCAAATCCTTCATCAGGTTGTCGTAAACGCCTTTGACCTTTGCAGGCCACTGCTTGTCGTTCGTGTTCGACTCGCCCTGATGCAACAGGATTCCCTTGATGACACCCTTTTTCTGAGCGAACTTCGCCATTTCGACCAGATGTGCGTAGGGATTGCCACCGTATTCCCCGATGATGTTCGTCATCCACGGCGCGGCGGTGGAAGCGTATGTCTGATAGTTGTCCTTGTCGAACAACTCGATCTTACACCCGGCCACCGAGACGTTCACGACGCCGACGCGGATGTTCTCCGGAAGATTAGCGACCAGAGTTCTGCCAAAGTAATCCACAGGACACAGACCTGTCCGGTCCCGACACAAAGGAGGGACCGCATCGTACCAATTGCCCTTGGTTCGGCCCAGGCTGGGAAAATCAACCGTTGCCAGGACTTGAAAGCGGTTGTCCGGAGTTGCCTTGTCTTGTTCTTCGACTCCCGGAAAACCCTCCATGTTGGATTGCCCAAGACACAGGAAGATATAGAAATTGGGGTCTTGCGAAAAGGCGGTCGTATCGAACCAGAGCAATGCGGCCAGCAGGAACAATCCTCGTTTCATCTTCACAACCCTTCAACGCCGGTGAAAACGGCGGGATGAGATCTGTCACTTCACGCGTAGAGTGACCTTCTGTAAATCCTGATCCCGTGACGAATTGCCGACCAGGATCTCGAATTCGCCCGGCTCGACCACGTATTTCATGTCGATGTCGTAGAACGCC
>CAZDTD010000002.1:0-101214 GCA_964507995.1 uncultured Pirellulales bacterium
CGGTCCTGGGCCTGCCCGGCATGGACGCGATGGCGGAGGAGGCGATGCTCTGGCGAGATATCCAGCTCGTCCGCAAGACGCAGGTTCGATATCACGCGCAGCACATCTCGACCGCCGGTTCGGTCGAGTTGATCCGCCAGGCGAAGAAGGATTCGCTGCCCGTGTCGTGTGAGGTCACGCCGCACCATCTGCTCTTGACCGAGGAATGCTGCACGACTTACGACACCAACTACAAAGTCAGTCCGCCTCTGCGTGCGCAGAAGGACACCGAGGCCCTCAAGGAGGCCATCGCCGAGGGGCTGGTCGATGCCCTGGCCAGCGACCACGCGCCGCACCTGCAAAGCGAAAAAGAGTTGGAATTTCTGACGGCGCCGTTCGGGATTGCGAGTCTCGAATGCGCCCTGGCGCTCTATATCAAGGCATTGATCGAGCCGAAGATTCTCGACTGGTCCGGCCTGATTCGAATGATGACGATGAACCCGGCGAGGATCATCGGCATCGACAAGGGCTCGCTTGCCCGCGGCAAGCAGGGCGATGTGACGATCATCGATCCGGACAGAGAATGGACAATCGACGTGAACAAGTTCGTCTCGAAGAGCCGCAATTGCCCCTATCACGGTTGGACGGTCAAAGGCAAGGTCGAGAAGACCATCGTCGGCGGCGAAGTACGATTCGAGCTGTGATGCGACCTCTTGTCGTAGTGCCGCAATGAGGGATGATCCGAGCAACAGGATGAGTCCAGGACCGTCGGGTGCGCAGGCTTTTTCTGTTTTTTCGTCGTATTCCGATTAACTATTCTCTCTTGTCATGCGTCTGGTGAAGAGGAAGGTGTGTCTCCACCCTCGCTGTGGGGGCGGAGCGAACGCCGATAGCGGAGTTCTGTCTGGGAGGAAAGACGTATGTTTCACTCGCGTGCGACTCGAACGACAATGGTATGCGTCTGGCTTCTGGGACTGGGTCTGCTGTGCCTTCCGGCGGCGGGTCGGGATGTCGAGTTGGTGTTGCATCCACAGAAGGCGTCTGCGGCCGTGGGCAAGTTCTCCCTGCTACCGCCGGAATCGGCGAAGGTCGATGGAGATGCGGTCCCACTGTACGAGAAGGCGATCAAGGCCCTTCCGGACAAAGGCGGCGACGATCAGATCCGCAAGTGGGTGGACATGCCCATCGACCAAATGCCACTCGATCAGGTGGAGGAGGTGCTGTCGAAGCACATGGATAGCCTCCGGGCCGTGGCCAAGGCGGCCAAGTGTCGGCAATGCGATTGGCCCGAGTGGAAGCCCGGGCTGGAGGTCGGAGACCTAAGTGAGTATCGCAGGCTTGCCTTTGTGGTTCGGCTGTGGGCGAGGATGGAGATCGCCGACAAGGGATACGAAGGGGCGATTCTGGCCCTGCAGACGGGATTCGGCATGGCGAGGCACCTTGGACAAGCTCCCACGATCATGCAGGTGCTGGTTGGAACCGCGATTGGCGGCGTGACGTGCAGACAGGTCGGTGAATTCGTGGGAGGAGAAGACGCTCCGAATCTGTACCCGGCGTTGGCGAGCCTCCCGAATCCGTTCGTGCAGATCGAGAAGGCCATAGAAACCGAAAGAAAGGCCGCAGGGTTGGCGGGAGCGCTGATAGCGGACCAGCCCGACGCGGGACAGGAGCGATGCCGGGTGATTGTGAAGAGATTTGACCGCGATCTGGCGGCCCTGCAATGCGTCGAGGCGATTCGTTCGTACGCGGCCACTCACGGCAGGCAATTGCCGAAGACCCTGGCTGAGATTACCGAGGTCTCAGTGCCCACGGACCCGCTGCACGATGCACCGTTCCAGTACGCGGTGACCGGATCGACCGCCGTGCTCGAATCGGCCCCGCTGGCCGGCGACGGTGAAAAGGGGCGGATTCGATACGAGATCAGCGTGCGGAACTGATTGACCTTCCGCGAGAGTGCATGCTTGCCCCCGGCGGGTGTGTGCGGCATAATCTGGCTTTGGCCCCCGATGAGTCGCTGAATTGCGCATGAAGAGGGGCTCTGACGACGAGTGTAGGGATGCCGAAGCCATGACGATTATCGACGGGAACAACCTGCTGTGGGCGCTGCATGAGGCATGCGATGAACGCGAGATCACGACCGAGGTCGATTTGTGCCGGGTCCTGAGCCAGTATTTCAACCAGATCGGCGAGACCGCACAGGTCGTGTTCGACGGCGCCGGGCCGGCGGACAAGGAGCAGTTTAACGCTTTTGACAACCTGGAAGTCTACTTCGCGGGTTTCCATCGCGATGCCGACAGCATTGTCGAAGAGAAGATCCTCGCGGACACCTCTCCCCGGCGTCTGACCGTCGTCAGCAGCGACCGGCGGCTTCGCAAGGCGGCCGGCGAGCGGAAGGCCACAGCCCTCAAATCGGAAGATTTCTGGCAGCAGGTGCAGAAGGAACTCAGTCGCAGAAAGCCCAAGCGAAGGGAGCCCGAGGAGAAGCGGGAAGGGCTCACCGAAGGGGAAACCGATAAATGGCTGGAGGCCTTCGGTCTGGACGACGAGTGACGTGCCTTCGACGTGTGAAGACCTGCACGAAGCACGCTGGATCGGCCTCGGATTTTTGTTGCCCGGCCTGAAAAAAGGATGTATAAAGAACCTCTCTTCGTACGCCGGGCACAGATGTGGGGGATGGGTTCCTGCCTGGACGTATGTACAGGAGGTATTCTATTGGCCAGCGGCGATGGATTGCCATTGAGCTAAGTTCTTTTTGTGGCAGCTTTTACGAAAGATGGAGAAGCTATGAAGCGTAAGATGGTGACGATTGACGGAAACAACGCGGCAGCCCACGTTGCGCACGCAACGAACGAGGTGATTGCGATCTACCCGATCACGCCGAGTTCGCCGATGGGCGAGATTGCGGATGCGAAGAGCGCCAAGGCACTGCCGAACATCTGGGGTACCGTTCCATCGGTCACCGAAATGCAGTCGGAAGCCGGTGCGGCCGGCGCGGTGCATGGAGCCCTCGCGGCCGGCGCCTTGACGACGACTTTCACTGCCTCCCAGGGCTTGCTGCTGATGATCCCGAACATGTACAAGATCGCGGGCGAGCTGTTGCCTACGGTCTTTCATATCACTGCTCGGTCGATTGCCTGCCAAGGTTTGTCGATCTTCGGCGATCATTCGGATATTATGGCGTGCCGAGAGACAGGCTTTGCGATGCTTGGCTCGGCCAGTGTGCAGGAAGTGATGGATTTTGCGTTGATTGCCCAGCAGGCGACGTTGGCTTCCCGTATCCCGTTCCTGCACTTCTTTGACGGCTTCCGCACGAGCCACGAGGAGCAGAAGGTCGAGGAACTGACCTATGACGATATGCGGGCAATGATCGACGACTCGCTGGTGGCCCAGCATAAGGCACGCGCTCTGACGCCGGACAGGCCCGTAATGGGGGGCACCGCGCAGAACCCGGACGTCTATTTCCAGGGCCGCGAGACCGTCAACAAGTTCTATTTGCCCGTGCCACAGATCGTGCAGGACACGATGGACAAGTTCGCGAAGATCGTTGGCCGCCAGTACAAGCTCTTCGAGTACGTCGGTGCGCCCGATGCCGAGAAGGTCATCATCGTCATGGGCAGCGGCGCCGATACGACCCACGAGACGGTTGAGTACCTCACCTCGCAGGGCGAGAAAGTCGGCGTCGTGAAGGTTCGCCTGTATCGGCCGTTCAGCACGAAGCACTTCATGGCCGTGCTGCCCAAGACTGTCAAGAAGATCGCTGTGCTCGACCGCACGAAGGACCCCGGCGCTCTCGGCGAGCCGATGTACCTGGACGTTCGGACCGCGATCGGCGAGGCGATGGCCGACGGCATTGCTCCGTTCGACAAGTACCCAGTGGTCGTCGGCGGCCGCTATGGCCTGGGCTCGAAGGAGTTCACGCCTGCGATGGTGAAGGCCGTCTTCGACAATCTGGACGCCCCCAAGCCCAAGCGAGGCTTCACGGTCGGCATCATCGACGATGTGACGAACACGAGTCTGACCGTCGATGACTCGTTCGAGGTCCCCGTGTCCGGCCAATACGCTGCGATGTTCTACGGCCTCGGCTCCGACGGCACCGTCGGTGCCAACCGCAACTCGATCAAGATCATCGGCGACCAACTCCAGGACAACTACGCCCAGGCCTACTTCGTCTACGACTCCAAAAAGGCCGGCGCGATGACGGTTTCGCACCTGCGGTTCGGCAAAGACCTGATCCGCAAGCCGTACCTGATCAACCGGGCCGATTTCATCGCCTGCCACAATCCGAGCTTCCTCGAACGGTACGACATGCTCGCCTCCGCCCGCAAGGGGGGGACCTTCCTGCTGACGACCTCCCACAGCGCCGACAAGGTGTGGGACACATTGCCGCAGGAGGTGCAGAAGCAGATCATCGACAAGAAGCTGAAGTTCTACGTGATCGACGCGATCTCGCTGGCCCAGGAGCTCGGGCTCGGCGCCCGCATCAACGTGATCATGCAGACCGCGTTCTTCAAGATCAGCAACATCATCCCGATCGAAGCGGCGGTCACCGCGATCAAGGGCGCGATCAAGACGTCCTACAGCAAGAAGGGCGAGAAAGTCGTCGAGCTCAACTACAAGGCCGTGGACGGCGCGATCGATCGAATGCACGAAGTGAAGGTGCCGGGCAAGGTGACGAGCAGTATCAAGATGCCGCCGATGGTTCCGGCCGACGCCCCGGAGTTTGTGCAGGCGGTTACCGCCGAGATGATGGCGATGCGGGGCGACTCGCTGCCGGTCAGCAAGATGCCGGTGGACGGGCGGTTCCCCACGGGCACGACGAAGTACGAGAAGCGGAATATCGCAGTGAACATTCCTGTCTGGCAGCCGGAGTTGTGCCTGCAGTGCGGCATGTGTTCGTTCGCGTGCCCGCACGCCGCGATTCGGATCAAGGCCTACGATGCGAAGGAACTCGCAAACGCCCCGAAGGCGTTCAAGAACGCCGACGCCAAGGGCAAGGAATTCAAAGGCATGAAGTTCACCGTGCAGGTGGCCCCCGAAGATTGCACCGGCTGCGGCGCCTGCGTGACGGTCTGCCCCGGCGCCGAGCGAGACGCGAACAAGCAGCCGACCGGCCGCAAGGCGATCAACATGGAACTGCAGGAGCCCCTCCGCGAACAGGAACGCGACAACTACAACTTCTTCCTGTCGTTGCCGAACACAGATCCGTCGCTGTTCAAGTCCAACTCGGTCAAGGGCAGCCAGTTGATTCAGCCTTTGTTCGAGTATTCCGGAGCCTGTGCCGGCTGCGGCGAGACGCCGTATGTCAAGTTGCTCACCCAGTTGTTTGGCGACCACGCCTACATCGGCAATGCAACCGGTTGCTCGTCGATTTACGGCGGCAACCTGCCGACGACCCCGTACACCACGCGGGCGGATGGCCGGGGGCCGACCTGGTGCAACAGTTTGTTTGAGGACAACGCGGAATTCGCGTTGGGCATGAGGTTGACTGTCGATCAGTTCCGCCTGATGGCGTTGGATCTGCTGGAAAAGGCGAAGGGGTGCCTCGATGCGGACCTGGTCGCCCAGATCCGTTCGTCGGCGTTGGCCGATGATCCCGCGCAAAGCGCCATTGAAGAGCAGCGGGCCCGTGTCGAGCAGCTCAAGGCCCAGTGTCGCAAGTGTGATTGCCCTGAGTGCAAGCAACTGCTCACTGTGGCCGATTATCTGGTTCACAAATCTGTCTGGGCGGTCGGCGGCGACGGCTGGGCCTACGATATCGGTTACGGCGGTCTGGACCATGTTCTGGCCAGCGGCAAGAACATCAACATTCTCGTGCTGGACACCGAAGTGTACTCCAACACCGGCGGCCAGATGTCGAAGTCGACGCCCCGGGCGGCCGTTGCGAAGTTTGCCGCCGGCGGCAAGCCCGGTCCCAAGAAGGACATGGGCCTGCTGGCGATGACCTACGGCAACATCTACGTGGCCAAGGTGTCGATTGGCGCCAACCCGGCCCAGGTGGTGAAGGCGTTTGCCGAGGCCGAAGCGTATCCGGGTCCCTCGCTGATCATCGCCTACGCACACTGCATCGCTCATGGTTTCAACCTGACGAACGGCTACGAGGAGCAGAAGAAAGCCGTGGCGTCCGGGCACTGGCCGCTATTCCGGTTTAACCCGCAGTTGAAAGAGCAGGGGCAGAATCCGTTGCAGCTCGATTCGAAGGCGCCGACGATAGCGTTCGAAGACTATGCCTACGGCGAGGACCGGTATCGGGTGCTGAAGCAGTCAAAGCCGGACGTTGCGGCCAGTCTGATGAAGCTGGCCAATAAGGACGCCGTGGATCGATACGCGTTGATGGAGCAGCTCGCGCAGATCAAGACCGAGAAGAATGGGCAGGGAGTCGCCGATTCCGATCCGAAATCTTGAAAACAAACGATAGGACGCTGACATGGTCGCGAGGGTGGTTCGCAGTGTCGTTCTGATCGCGTTGACAGGTCTGATTCTCACCGGCTGTGGCCGGCAGGTTTCCAAGGATACTCTCGGGGATCCGAACCTGCTGGCCACAGGTCCGGATCGCGGCGTTATGCCGGTCCCGAGGCCGTTTGTCGCCGCGTCGATCGACGCCACCGGCGGTTTGTCGGCGTGGGCACAGTGCAGGAAGCTCCAGGTTGACGCGATCGTGACCGCCAATTACCCCGACGGAGGCCTCTATCTGACCGAGCAGCAACTTACGCTGTATCCCTGGTCGGAAGCGATTGATGTGACGGCGGGAGAGCCTCGTGTCCGTCTCGCCTGGCAGGTGGTGAAGGGCCGTTGTTTTCTCGATGGCGATGAGCAGTTGGATGTTTCCCCACTGAAGGGGTCCTATTGTGTCTACGCCGAGGCCGTACTCCAGATCGTGACGGCTCCGGCTCGTGTACTTGACGCCGGTGTCACCCTGACCCGCAGGCCCGAAGCCGTTCAGGTCGCCGGTCGGTGGCATGTGCTGATCGACGCCAAATATCCGATGCGAGAGGCCGCCTCCGTGAAGAGAGGACGCGAGGCCGAGCAGGTCGCTCTTGTCAAATCGTCTTGGACTCAAGGCAGGTACTATCAGGACCCGGACAAGCTGGTCATGGACATGATCTGGCTGGCCAATCCGACGGCGGGGAAGTTCATTCTCGTCCGTGGCTATGACTACTCCGAGGTCGGTGGTGTCCTGATTCCCGCCAAGATCGAGATCTTCCATTCCGATTCACAGGCGCAGTTCGGTCCGCGGATCGCTATGATCGATCTGAAGCTGTAGAACAACATTTTCATCGCGCAAACCGCATCGCGCACCGGGACTATTCCGGAGACCGGTTGCTTCATGCCCGTGGGTGAACTATCATGGCGCCTGTGCCGTAGCGTACATAGTCGTGTACGTATTGTGCCGTCGGTCGGCTGTGATATTCACGGATTTCACTGGTGTCTATGCGGGCTGCAATCTGGATCGTTCTGAGCGTTGTTCTCGTGGCTGGCCTCGCTGCGTTTTTCGTGCGACGGGGCGGGGTCGGGCCGAACGCTGGATCGACTTCCAAGAGTCCGACCGAATCGCCGCAGCAGGCGACCGCATCGGCCAGGTTCGATGGAATCTGGCCCATGTTCCACGGCAGCCAGGGCCTGCTGGGCCGGGCCGAGGGGACGCTCTGCGATTCATTGACACTCCTGTGGAAATTCAAGACCGAAGCCGAAGTCAAGTCATCCGCCGCGATCGACGCCGGACGCGCGTTCATCGGTTCCTGCGACGGTCATGTCTACGCCCTCGATTTGCGGACGGGCGAGAAACTCTGGTCTTACAAGGCGGAGGATTCCGTTGAATCGTCGCCGTGTGTGCTGGATGGACGGGTGTTCGTCGGTTCCTCGGACAATTCCCTGTACTCGTTGGACGCTGTAACGGGGACACTCCGTTGGAAATACGAGACGGACGGTCAGATTCTGGGCTCGCCGAACTGGACCCGTTCGCCGGATGCGGACAAGACGTGGATCGTGGTCGGAAGCTACGACAACCGCCTGCACTGCGTTGACGCCGAGAGCGGCAAGCCGGTTTGGGTCTACGAGACGGACAACTACGTCAACGGCTCGCCGGCGGTGGACCAGGGCAAGTGCGTCTTCGGCGGCTGCGACGCGATGATTCACGTCGTCTTGCTGGCCGACGGGACGAAGATCGCGCAGATCGAGACCGGATCGTACATCGCCGCCTCCGCCGCGATGCTCGACGGCCAGGTCTACGTCGGAAATTATGGGAATATTTTCCTGCGGGCCGATCTGGTCGCGGGCAGGATCGTCTGGCAGTACGAGCAGGGGGAAGCGCCGTTCTTCTCCTCGCCGGCCGTGGGCGAGCAATTCGTTGTCTTTGGCGGTCGCGATGAGCAGGTGCATTGTGTGCGACGCGAGGACGGCCGGCGGGTCTGGGCATTCAAGACGCTGGGCGAGGTGAACAGCTCCCCCGTCATTTGTGGGGACAAGGTTGTCGTCGGCAGCGACGACGGCCGGCTCTACATGCTCCGCCTGGTGGACGGCTCGCCGGTGTGGTCGTACGAAATAGGGCAGCCCGTGACCTCTTCGCCCGCTGTGGCAGGCGGCCTGGTCGTGGTCGGTTGCGACGACGGATTCGTTTACGCCTTCGGTCCGAAACGCGGCGACGGAGGGCACGCGCGATGAAGGTTATCCTGATCTGTCCGGGCTCGGGCGACAACTTTTACTGCGAGAACTGTCTTCGTGACGCCGCGTTGGTCAAGGCCCTGCGAAGGCTCGGTCACGATGTGTTGATGGTGCCCCTGTATCTGCCTTTGCAGGCGGACAAGGTCGAACCGGTGAGCAATGCGCCGCTCTTCTTCGGCGGAGTGAACGTCTACCTTCAGCAGAAACTCTCTCTGTTCCGCAGGACGCCGCGATGGATTGACCGCTGGTTTGATTCGCGTCGGTTGCTGGAATGGGTGGGCCGCAAGGCGGGAATGACCAATGCTCGCGATTTGGGTGAGACGACGCTCTCCATGCTGGAGGGGGAGCACGGCCGGCAGGTGAAAGAGCTGGACCGGTTCGTCGACTGGCTCGCGGCCGAGCCGGACAAGCCCGATGTGGTGTGCTTGTCCAATGTGTTACTCGCGGGCATGGTTCGCCGGATCAAGGAACGACTCGATGTGCCGGTCGCCTGCCTGTTGCAGGATGAAGACGGGTTCCTCGATGGCCTGAGTCCTTCCTACGCCGAGCGGGCGTGGGCGGTCGTTCGCGAGCGGACGCGTGACATCGACGCGCTGGGGGCCGTCAGCAGGTACTATGCGGATGTGATGCAGGAACGGCTGAAGGTGGAGCCGGCCCGGATGTACGTTGTCCACATGGGAGTCGAGCTGGACGCATACAAGCCCGCCGAGGGCGGCCCTGCGACGCCGACGATTGGCTTTCTGTCACGGATGTGCCTGGATCGCGGGTTGGAGAGGCTCGTTGACGCCTTCATTCTGTTGAAGAGGAATGCGAAGCTGGAATCCGCAAGACTTCGCATCTGCGGCGGCCGCAGCGCTGCGGATGAACCATTCATCTCGCGGATGCGGGACAAACTGGCAGCCGCCGGCATCCGGGACGACGTCGAGTTCCTGGATGCGTTCGACCGCGATGCAAGGATCGAATTCCTGCGGAGTCTTACTGTGTTGTCGGTGCCGGAGGTGCGGCCGGTGGCGTATGGGCTGTACGTGCTGGAGGCCCTGGCGATGGGCGTTCCGGTAGTCGAGCCGGCGATCGGCTGTTTCCCGGAAACCCTTGCGATCACGAGCGGCGGCATTCTGTACGAACCGAACACGGCCGGGCGGCTGGCCGAGGCATTGGAACCGCTGCTGCTCGACGCCCAGGCCGCCCGCAGGCTCGGGGCCGACGGCCGTGCGGGCCTGCGCAAGGCATTCGATGTCGCACAGACCGCGGGGGAAATGATTCGCGTCTTTGAACAAGTCGTTCGGCGGTGATTGAAACGAGGTCAGGGATGGTCGAACTTGTCGATGTGACGAAGACGTACGGCGCACCGGGCGATCCTGGGTCTGTGAGCGTGCTCAAGGGCATCACGTTGAAGATCGAGCCGGGCCGCGCGATCGTGATCGTCGGCCCTTCCGGCTGCGGCAAGAGCACGCTGTTGAACATCATCGGCGGGTTGGACCACGCCACGAGCGGAAAGGTCCTGTTCGACGGTCGCGACCTCGCCAAGCTGAACGATGACGATCTGGCGAGGATTCGCAACCGCGAGATTGGCTTTGTGTTCCAGTTGCACCATCTGTTGCCTCAATGCACTGTCCTGGAGAACGTGCTGGTGCCGACGGTGGCCGGACGGAACGGCGCGCCGGGACCCGCCCTGCGAGAACGGGCCAAGTCGCTGCTCGCCCGCGTCGGGCTGGCGGATCGCATGTCCCATCGGCCGGGGGAGTTGTCGGGAGGACAGCGCCAGCGGGTTGCCGTCGCGAGGGCGCTCATCAACCAGCCCAAGCTGCTGCTCGCCGACGAGCCGACTGGTTCGCTGGATGAGGAATCGTCGCGAAGCATTGCCGACCTGCTGGCGGAGTTGAATCGGGACGAGGGTGTGACGCTGGTCGTCGTGACGCACTCGCGGGAACTGGCCTCGCGGGTCGGGCACGTGATGGAACTTCGCGGGGGCGTCCTGAACGAGAGGGATCGGCCATGAGTCTGTGGCGACTGGCTACCCGCAGTCTTCGGTTCTATTGGCGGACGAACGCCGCCGTCTTCCTGGCGGTGCTCGTCGCCACGGGCGTGCTCGTCGGGGCCCTTGCGGTGGGCGACTGCGTCCGGTATACGCTCGACGGAATCGTGCAGGCTCGCTTGGGCGAGGTCGAATTCGCAGCGTCGTCGCACGGCCGGTTCTTCCGGGCGGATCTCGCCGACGACCTCCAGAGGGAACTGGGCGGCGCCGTCGCGGGCGTACTCCGGGTCTCCGGCATGATCGCGAACGACGACGGCTCCCGCCGCGTCAATCGGGTTGAGGTCCTTGGCGTGAACGACGCGTTTTACACCGTCGGCTCAGGCCGAAATCCCTTTGAAAACGCCGCGAGTGATGGCGTGGTCTTGAGCGAAGCGGTTGCGGCAAGGCTCGGTGCCCGACCCGGCGACGAGATTCTTCTGCGGATCGAGAAGGTCGCAACGATGCCCCGCGATGTCCCTCTGGTCTCGGACAAGGATCGGACCGTCGCATTCCGACGGAGAGTTCTGGCGGTGGCGGGCGATGCGTCCTTTGCCCGATTCGACCTGGCCGCGAATCAGGCGGCGCCGCTGAATGTCTTCGTGCCGCAGAGTTGGCTGGCCGGGAAGATCGAGCAACCGGGACAGGTCAACATGCTCCTGGCGGCCCGTCAGAAGGCCGACAGCACGGCGGATAAACTGAATGCGGCCATTGAAAAAGTCTGGCAGCCGGCGGATGCCGGGCTCGAACTGGGCAAGCTGGAGCCGCAGAACGTGCTGGAGCTTCGCAGCCGACGGATTTTCATTGAGGATTCGCTCGCCGGAGAAGCAATAAAGGCTGATCCAGGCGCAGTCGGCGTCCTCACGTATTTCGTCAATGAGATCCGGCTGGGGGACAAGGCGACGCCGTACTCGATGGTGGCCGCGCTTAGTCCTGGCTATGGCGACCTGATTCCCGCGGGGATGGGGACCGATGAGATCGTCATCAACCAGTGGCTCGCCGACGACTTGGAGGCTCGGGTCGGCGACTCGATCGATGTCACGTACTTCGTCATGGACGTCGGCAGGACGCTCCGCGAGAAGCAGGGACGTTTCAAGGTCGCCAGGATCGTGCCGCTGGAGGGAGCTGCCCGCGATCCTTCGCTGATGCCTGATTTCCCTGGGCTGGCGGACGTGGACAACTGTCGGGATTGGAAGCCGGGAATACCCATCGATCTGGACAAGATCCGGCCCGAAGACGAGCAGTACTGGGACGAACACCGCGGCACGCCCAAGGCTTTCATCACCCTGGAGGCCGGCCAGTCGCTCTGGCACAACCGGTACGGCAGCCTGACGGCGGTGCGTTATCCGTGGCGGGATGGGCTCGACCGGCAGGTGGCTCGCTATCTGACGACGAACCTCGATCCGGCGGCAGTCGGCCTGTTCTTCCAACCGGTGCGAGAGCGGGGCCTGCGCGCGGGACGCGGCGGGACGGATTTCGGCCAGCTCTTCCTCGGCCTGAGCATGTTCCTGATCGGCTCTGCGATCATCCTGATCGGGCTGCTCTTTGTGTTCGGGGTTGAGAGCCGCAGCCAGCAGATCGGCCTGCTGTTGGCGGTGGGCTGGCCCGCCAGACGGGTCCGGCTTCTCCTTCTGGCCGAAGGCGGACTCGTCGCATTGCTCGGCGCAATTGCTGGCGTCGGAGCGGGTTTGCTCTACACACGCCTGATGCTCTTGGGCCTGTCCACGTTCTGGAGCGGAGCCGTCGCAGGGGCGCAGATCCGCTTCCACGCGACGAACGTGACCCTGTTGGCCGGAGGATTGGGCGGCCTCGTCGCTGCGTTGTTCGCGATCTGGATCGCTCTGCGCAGGCACGCGAGACTCTCTGCCTGCGAGTTGATGAGCGGCAATGAGGAACATCTGACGACCGCCGCATCCCGTTCCCGTGGGCGATTCGGCATCCTTGTCGCGGTCGCGGCCTTTGTCGGTGCGGCTCTCCTTCTGCTGCTCATGTCCGGCGGCGACAGCCAGGCGATGGCTGGCGCATTCTTCGGGGCCGCGGCGCTGCTTCTGCTCGGGACACTCGGGCTCGGTCACGCGGTTCTCTGCGTTGCTGCGGGCGGCTGGAACAGGCCGCTGGTTTCCTTGCAGGGACTGGGCCTTCGGAACGCAGCCCGCAGACGCGGCCGGAGTCTGGGGATCATCGGCCTGCTGGCCTGCGGAGTGTTCATGGTCGTGGCGGTCGGGGCCAATCGGCACGATCCGCTGCGGAACGTGCACAGTAGAAATTCCGGCACAGGCGGTTTTGCCCTCTACGGCGAATCCTCCATCGGCATCCTCTACGATCTGAACGCAGAATCCGGGCGGAAGGCCCTCGGTCTGACGGACCCTGAGCTTGACGAGATGAAGGCCGTCCAGTTCCGGCTCTACGAAGGCGACGACGCAAGCTGCCTGAACCTCAACCGAGCCCAGCGGCCGCGACTGTTGGCTGTGCAACCCGAAGCATTGCAGAGCCGGGAAGCGTTCAAATTCACAGCCCAAACCCCGAATAGCCAGGGGAGAACGGGCTGGAACCTGCTCGATATGGAACTGGAGGATGGCGTAGTGCCTGCGATTGGCGACTATCCGACCGTCTTCTGGGCCCTCGGCAAGAACCTCGGGGACGAGGTGGAGTATATTGATGAGATGGGCAGGCCCTTCCGCGTGCGGATCGTCGGTATGCTCGCCAGCTCGATCCTGCAAGGCAGTCTCGTCATTACGGAGAATGAGTTCGTCGCGAGGTTTCCCTCGGTCGATGGATATCGGGTTTTGCTTCTCGACGCCGGGACGGATAAGATGGAGACCGTGACGCAGAAGCTCTCGTCCGGCCTGACGGATTCCGGGCTGGTCTTTATGCCGGCATGGGAAAGGCTGGCCGCCTTCGGCGCTGTGGAGAACACGTATCTGTCGATCTTCACGGCCCTTGGCGGACTCGGCCTTGTTCTGGGCAGTGTCGGGCTGGGCCTCGTGGTGCTTCGCAACATGCTGGAACGGCGGGGCGAGCTGGCGATGCTGCGGGCCGTGGGCTTCGAACGGACCGGGATCAAACGCATGGTCTTCTATGAGCACTGGGGGCTGATGCTCGCAGGATTGATCTGCGGCGGGATTTCCGCGATAGTGGCGGTGATTCCGGCCCTGCAATCCCCGGCGTCGGGTGTGCCATACGGCTCCTTGCTGGCGACCGTTGGAGTCATCGCCGCCAGCGGAGCGGTCTGGGTGTGGCTCGCGGCGACGCTGGCCCTTCATGGGCGACTGCTGGATGCGCTCAGGAACGAATAGACAGGAAAGCACGAAATTCGAATGATGAAGAAATTCCTCATTGCCGACGTCATTCCCATGATCTTCGTCCTCGCAGGCGTCCTTGTGCTGGCGCACCTGTGGCTCGTCGCCGATGCGGCAGTGAGCCTGCAGGAACGCGTGCCCGGCGGGGACAACAGGCCCGCCAACGCCGGGGTTGGCGAGGAGCCCGCCAAGATCGCAGGGACGTTGACCCAATCCGACGGTGTACCGGCGGATCTGCCCGGCGCCTGGCCTCGCTTTCGGGGTGTGAACTACGATGCGATCAGTCCGGAGAAGGTGTCGTTGAGCAGGAATTGGCCGGCCGAAGGGCCCCGCGTGCTCTGGTCCGTGGATGTCGGCGAGGGCTATGCGGGGGCGGCCGTCCTGGAGGGACGTGTCTATCTCCTCGACTACGATCAGGCCGGTCAGGCGGACGTCATCCGTTGTTTCTCACTCGACGATGGCAAGGAGATCTGGCGGTACTCGTATCCGGTCAAGATCAAGCGATTCCACGGCATGAGCCGGACCGTCCCGACCGTGACAGACAAATACATCGTTACCATGGGACCGAAAGGGTACGTCACCTGTCTCGACTCCAAGACAGGCGAATTCCGCTGGATGCTGAACTTGGTCAAAGAGTATGGAACGACGATTCCCCAGTGGTACACGGCCCAGTGTCCGCTGATTGACGACGACAAAGCGATCCTTGCCCCGGCCGGGACCGTCCTGATGCTGGCCGTCGATTGTGCGACGGGCGAGGTCGTCTGGCGGACGCCCAACCCGGATGGGTGGGTGATGACCCATTCGTCCATCGTGCCGATGGAGTTTGCAGGGAGTCGGTTCTACATCTACTGTGGCGGCTCGACCGACGCCGGCGGCGTGGTCGGCGTCTCCGCGAAAGATGGACAGGTCCTGTGGAAGACGGATGTGTGGAAGGTTCGCACGAACGTGCCGATGCCGGTACTTGTCGGTGGGGACCGGATCTTCCTGTCCGCCGGCTACGGCCAGTACGACTACGGCTGCACAATGTTGCGTCTGGCCGATTCCGGGGGGAAGATCGCCGTGACCAGTGAATTCGTGCGTCCGACGAGCGTCTTCGGTACGATGCAGCAGACGCCGATCTTCTACGACGGCCACATCTTCGGCGTCGGCATGGACAAGCAACTCGTGTGTCTCGACTTGCAGGGCAACGTCGTCTGGACCAGTACGAGCGCAAACACCTTCGGCAGCGGCCCATACGCCATCGCCGATGGACTGCTCTACGTGCTCGACGACTCCGGTGTGCTGACTGTCGTCGAAGCGACCTCCGCTGGCTACAACCCGTTGGCCCGGGCCAAGGTCCTCGATGGAGTCGAGTGCTGGGGACCCATGGCCATCGCCTCCGGCCGGTTGATCGTTCGGGACCTGACGCGGATGTTGTGCCTGGACATCGCGGGACGGTAGGCCGGCGTTGATGGGCTCGGGGGAATCGGGTACAATCCGTCGCTCGCAAGTTGTTGTTGTGTAAGGGTATAGGATTCGGTCATGCAGGGAATGTCGGGAAGAATCGCCAGTGACTGGCTTGTCCTTGTGCTGGTCGTTGCGGCCGTCATCGCGGCTGTAGTGGCGATTCTCCAACTCGATGTCACCGGCCCGGCCGGCGGCGGATTGGACGCTGAATACGCCCGGTTGGCCTGGATCGATCCGAACCTGATCCTCTACACGCAATCGGGTTCGGCAATCCCCACGGCTTTCAGCCAGTCGCGGGCTATCGCGCTGGACGCGACCGGGCGGCTCTTCGTCGCCGGCGACAGGGCGATTCGAGTGTTCAACGACGCCGGCAAATTAGTGAATACAATCGAACTTACGTCCGAGCCGCAGTGCCTGACGATCTGGGATGACGGCACGATCTACATCGGCATGGAGGATCACGTCGAGGTGCTCGATGCACAGGGCAAGACCCTTGCCTCCTGGGAGCCGTTGGGCGACGAGGCGGTCCTGACGAGTATTGCCCGACACAAGGATGCGGTCCTTGTCGCGGACGCGGGGCACCGGATTGTGCTGCGCTACGACACCGCCGGCACGCTCATCGACCATATTGGCGAAAAGGACCTTGATCGCAATATCCCGGGGTTCTTGGTACCGAGTCCTCACTTCGATCTGGCAATCGGCCGGGACGGAATGCTCCGCGTGGTGAATCCCGGCCGCAACCGCATCGACACATTTACCCTGGACGGCGACCTGGAATTCTCGTGGGGTAAGCGATCGGTCGGCGTCGAGGGGTTTTGCGGCTGCTGCAATCCAGCGAGTTTTGCCCTGCTGCCCGACGGCGGTTTCGTCACGGCGGAGAAAGGCCTCGTTCGTGTGAAGGTCTACAACAGCGATGGAGCCTTTGTCGGCGTCGTCGCAGGTCCCGATCAGTTCGCGGGCGGCAAGCGGATGAAGGTCTGCGAGACGCCGGAGGAATGTCAGGAGGGCGGGCTTGACGCGGCTGTCGGAGCAGACGGGCGAATCTATGTCCTCGACCTGGCGGACAATACAGTGAAGGTGTTTCGGAGAAAGGAGGTGGACGCGTGAGCGGACTCCTCAGCAGATTGCACGCACGGCGGCGATTTGTCATCCGTGCCCTGCGCAACGCGAGTCTGACCCTGTTGGCCGTCGGTGGCGGCGCCGTCTTCGTGAAACGTCGCAGGCTCCTGCGCGAGGGCAAGTGTCTCAACAGCGGGATGTGTCGGCAGTGCGCAGTGTTCGAGGATTGCGGCCTGCCTCGGGCGCTCTCGACCCGCAGTGTATTGTCATCGAGGATTCGCCATGGCGGATAAGCAGGAAAACATGACGCGACGCAAGTTCCTAAGGGATGGTCTCTGGGGGGGCTGCCTGGTGGGGACGGGGGCCGCCGCCGGACTGAGCGTCGCCAGAAACAACCGGGACAATTATGTCTGGCAGATCGATCCGTACAAGTGCATCGCGTGCGGCAACTGCATGACGCATTGTGTCCTGGAGGATTCCGCGGTCAAGTGCGTCCAGGCCTACGCGATGTGCGGGTACTGCGACCTGTGCACGGGGTATCTCGTGCCGGAGCCCAAGGCGCTGGACACCGCGGCCGAGAATGCGCTGTGTCCGACCGGCGCGATCAAGCGGACCTATGTCGAGGACCCGTACTACGAGTATACGATCGACGAGTCCCTGTGCAACGCCTGCGGCAAGTGCGTCAAAGGCTGCACGGTGTTCGGCAACGGGTCGCTCTTCCTCCAGGTGCGTCACGACCGGTGCAAGAACTGCAACGAATGCGCGATTGCGGCGGCCTGTCCTTCACAGGCGTTCAAACGGGTGCCTGCGGATCAGCCGTATCTGCTCAAGGGGGTCGATCGCAAAGAATGACTCGTTTCGTTCGTGCCATAGTCTTTTTGATGACTCTGCTGATTCCGTGCATGGGGACGCAGGGTGAGATTCGTTTCCCGCCGCCGGAATTCGAGAGTGGGTATCAGCTTCCAGGTACGACCACGCCGGCGGCCCAGCCGGTCTGGCGCGAGTACGTCGATGCGGCGGTGCTGGTGGCGGCGCTGCTGCTCGCTTCGTACTTGATCCATACGAGGCGAAGCCGCCGGGCCGTCTTCGTCCTGATGATCGCAGCCTTGATCTACTTCGGTTTCGTGCGGGATGGGTGCATCTGTCCGATCGGTGCGATTCAGAATGTCACGCTCACCTTCTTCGACAGCGGTTACGCCATCCCGATTGCCGCCGCGATATTCTTCGTCGTCCCGCTGGTGTTCACGCTTTTCTGCGGCCGGGTCTTCTGTGGGGCCGTGTGTCCCCTCGGCGCCATCCAGGACGTGGTCCTGATTCATCCTGTGGCGGTGCCTCGCTGGCTGGAGAGCGGCCTGCGGCTGCTGGCGTATGCCTATCTCGGGGCCGGGGTCCTCTTCGCCGCTACGGGCAGCGCATTTCTCATCTGCCGATATGACCCGTTCGTTGGGTTCTTCAGGCTGGGAGCCAATTGGAACATCCTGGTCGTCGGTGTGTGCCTGCTGCTGATCGGCCTGTTCGTCGGCCGGCCGTACTGTCGCTTCCTGTGTCCCTATGGCGTGATTCTTCGCAATCTGTCGCGTCTGGCCAAACGTCGCGTCACGATCACCCCGACCGAGTGCATTCAGTGCCGGCTGTGCGAGAATGCCTGTCCCTTCGGTGCGATCCGCGAGCCGACGGGCGACTGGCCCGAAGGCGAGTACAGGATCGCCAAACGCAGACTTGCCCTGTTTCTCGTGCTGTTTCCGATCCTGGTCGCTGGCGGCGCCTGGGGCGGCTATTCGCTGAAAGGGCAACTGGCTCGCATGCATCCGAGGGTTCGGACTGCAGAGCGAGTCTACCTGGAGGAGACAGCCCAGGTGGAAGGGACGACGGACGTCAGCGACGCGTTCCGCGCGACGGGACAGACTACCGATGTGCTCTATGCGGACGCGACGCAGATCCGCAGCCGGTTCGCTATTGGCGGGATGCTGTTCGGCGGATTCATCGGCCTCGTCGCCGGCGGCAAGTTGATTGTCCTGTCCGTTCGCCGCAGGCGGACTGAATACGAGGCGGACCCGGCGAGTTGCTTTGCCTGCGGGCGGTGCTACAAGGCCTGCCCGAAGGAGCACGAGCGCCTCGCGAAGGACGCGAAAGCGGAGGACAGGCGAGCATGACGCAGGAAACGAAGCATATAAATCTCTGGAATCAGGCGGCCCGATCGACTGCGATTGTCGGCGCCGTCTTCGTCGGCATCTTCACGATATCGCTGGTCGCCAACCTGATCGGCAGCGCCGTGCTTGGACCATCGCGAGAGAAGAAGCTCGACGCGTTGAAGCTCCAGGTGCAGAAGGACCCGACGAATGAGACGCTTGTTTCCGAGATTCGTCAACTGGATCTTCGGATTCGGCGGGACAGGATCTGGCGGCTGGACTTCGCCAAGCGGACGGCTTACGCGCTGCTCGGCAGCGTGCTGGTCCTGTTGCTCGCAGGCAAGATCGCGTACGAACTGGGTAAGAAGCCGCCGCGACCGCAACATGGTACAGAAAGAGGGCAGATGCAGGTGGAAGAAGCGAAACAGGCCCGTTGGGCGGTCGCAGGGGGACTGGCCGTTCTGGCGATTGGGATGACTCTCCTCGGAATGACCGGATGGGTCCGGTTCGCCCAGGCACAGGATACCGGGCCTGCGTTTGCGTCGATGCAGGACAAGCAAATGCAGTGGCATCGGTTCCGCGGTCCGGGCGGATCGGGCGTCAGCGCCTACACGAATATCCCTGCTTCCTGGAACGGCAAGACGGGCGAGGGAATCCTCTGGAAGTCGCCGGTGCCGATGCCGGGCCGGAATTCGCCCGTGGTGTGGAAGGACCGCGTCTTTCTGACCGGCGCCGATCCGAACGTGCGGCAGGTGTACTGCTTTGACGCCAATTCCGGCCGATTGCTCTGGACGGGCGATGTCCCGACGGTTCCGACCGCGGAGAAACTGGAACTCATGGAGGACACGGGTTACGCGGCCTGCACCGCCGCCACGGACGGCCGGCGGATCTACGCCATCTTCCCGACGGGCGATGTGGCCGCGTTCGACTTCAACGGCCGGCGGCTGTGGCACAAGAATCTGGGCGTGCCGGACAGCGCCTACGGGTACGCCGCATCCCTGGAAACTTATGAGAAGCTGGTTCTCATCCAGTACGATCAGAGCGACGGCACCGACGGCAAGTCGAAGATGATCGCCTTGGATGGGACGAACGGACAGGTCGCCTGGGAGGCCCGACGCGATCTGCCGAACTCCTGGTCTTCGCCCATCGTCGTGGACGTGGCGGGCAAGCCGCAACTGATTGCCATCGCCGACCCGAACATCGTTGCATACGATCCTGCGAAGGGCACGGAGATTTGGCGGGCCGAATGTCTTGGTGGCGACATTGCGCCGTCGCCGATCTACGCGGGCGGTTTGGTCCTCGCGATTGAGCCATACGCCCAGGTGGTAGCCGTCAGGCCGACCGGGCAGGGCAATGTCACCAAGACGCACGTCGCTTGGAGAATGGAAGAGGGCGGGCCGGATATCTGCTCGCCCGTCAGCGATGGAACGTATGTGTACCTGTTGGAGAGTGCGGATCTGCTGATCTGCTGTAAGCTCGAAACGGGCGAGAAACTGTACGAGCAGAAGATCAAGAGCGACTTCCGGGCGTCCCCGAACATTGTGGGGGACAAGCTCTACATCCTGGATATGAAGGGCGCGATGCACATTGGTCAGACGGGGCCCGAGTACAAAGAACTTGGCCAGTGCGAACTGGGCGAGGAATGCTATGCGTCGCCTGCGTTTGCCGACGGCAGAATCTATATCCGGGGCATCGAGAATCTCTACTGTATCGGGCAGGCCCCGTGAGGCGGGATCGTTGGATATGTCGAATCAAACACCGATAGAAAAACCGGACCTGACGTTCGTCGATCAGACCGTCAAGCGGGTCGGCGCCGGCAAGGAGAAGGTGCTGGAGCTCCTGCAGGCGGTCCAGGGCCATTACGGCTATTTGCCGGAAGAGGCCCTGCGGCGTGTGTGCGAGCTGACGGAGATCACGCCGGCCGCGATCGCGGGCGTCTCGACGTTCTACGACCAGTTCCGTCATCGACCTGCCGGGCGGCACATTATTCATGTGTGCATTGGGACCGCCTGCCACGTCAAAGGCGCTGAATCAGTCTACGAGGCGTTCCGTAGCCAACTCCAGATTCCCGAAGGCGAGGACACCGACGCCCAAAAACTGTTCACTGTCGAGCGGATCGCATGCCTTGGCTGCTGCACGCTTGCGCCGGCCGTGCAGATCGACGGAGTCACCTACGGCCACCTGACGCGAGAGGCTGTGCCCCAGGTGTTGAGCGATTTCCTCCGGCACGAGCAGGCCAGGGCTGCCTCGTCACGCAAGTCGCGAGGATTGAGACCGGGCAAAGCCGACGCCCGCGGTGAATTGCGGATCGGACTCGGTTCCTGCTGCGTCGCACGCGGCAGCGCCAAGCTGCACGACGCCCTGGAGGAGGCCCTCGTTCACACCGGCGTAGACATCCCGGTCAAACGGGTGGGCTGCGTGGGTATGTGTCACCAGACGCCCCTGTTGGAGGTCGTTCTTCCGGATCAGTCGTCGTTCCTTTACGCACGGGTCCAGCCTGAGGACGCCAAGCCGATCGTGCAGCGACACTTCGGCGTGAAGGGCCCACACCGGAAGCTCTCCAACGCGGTTTCCACGGCCCTCGACCATCTGCTGACGGACGAGACGTGGGAACCTGTCACTCGCTACTCGATCCACGTGCGGGATCAGGCGGTGTCGGATTTCCTCGGTCGGCAAATCCACATCGCGACGGAGCACTGCGGGCACATCGACCCGACCGACATCGACGAGTACATCCGCAACGGCGGCTTCAAGGGCATGGAAAAGGCGGTCAAGGAACTGACGCCGGAGACGGTGATCAAGCAGATCGAAATCAGCGGCCTTCGCGGCCGGGGCGGCGCGGGGTTCCCGACGCACCTGAAGTGGTCGGCCGTCCGGGCGGCCAGCCCTGGGGACAAGTACATCGTCTGCAACGGCGACGAGGGCGATCCCGGCGCGTTCATGGACCGCATGCTGATGGAATCCTATCCGTATCGGATCATCGAGGGCATGGTTATCGCGGCCCGCTGCGTCGGAGCCCGCGAGGGATTCCTCTACATCCGCGCGGAGTATCCGCTGGCGATCAGACGCGTCGCCGAGGCGTTGGAGAAATGCCGTGAGCGGGGATTCTTGGGCGAGAAGATCCTGGGCACGGACTTCTCGCTGCAACTGAAGATCGTTGCGGGCGCCGGCGCATTCGTCTGCGGCGAAGAGACGGCGCTGATGGCGAGCATCGAGGGTCGTCGCGGCATGCCCAGGCTGCGGCCTCCGTTCCCCGCTCAAAAGGGGCTCTGGGGTTTGCCCACGCTCATCAACAACGTCGAGACCTACGCCTGTGTGTCGTGGATTCTCCGCAACGGAGCGGCGGCATTCGCCCGTATCGGGACGGGCAAGAGCAAGGGGACGAAGGTCTTCGCCCTGGCCGGCAAGATCGCACGCGGCGGTCTCATCGAGGTGCCGATGGGCATCTCCGTCCGTCAGATCATCGAGGAAATCGGAGGCGGCATTGCAGGCGGCTTGAAGTTCAAGGCCGTCCAGGTCGGCGGCCCTTCCGGCGGCTGTATCCCGGCGGCCCGGGACAATCTCTCCGTGGATTATGAATCCCTGACGGAGGCCGGGGCCATGATGGGTTCCGGTGGGCTGGTCGTGTTGGACGAGACCGATTGCATGGTCGATATCGCGAGGTATTTTCTCCAGTTCACTCAAAATCAGTCGTGTGGCAAGTGCACGTTCTGCCGGGTTGGGACGCGGCGGATGCTGGATATCCTCGACCGGCTCTGCACCGGCAAAGGCGAAGCGGCGGACCTCGACGAACTGGAACGCCTCGCGAAAATGATCAAGCAGGGCAGCCTGTGCGGGCTGGGCAAAACCGCTCCGAACCCCGTCCTTTCGACGATGAGGTATTTTCGGGAGGAGTACGAGGCGCATGTGCAGGGCCGCTGTCCGGCGGGCAAGTGCAAGGCCCTCATCAAGTACTCGATCACGGATGATTGCATCGGCTGCACGATCTGCGCCCAGCATTGTCCGACCGAGGCCATCGCGATGAAGCCCTATGAAAAACACGAGATCGATCCTGAGAAATGCGTCCGATGCGGGACGTGCAAGAGCGTGTGCCCCGCCAACGCCGTGCGAGTTGACTAACCATGTTGAAGATTACGATAGACGGTCGTGAAGTGCAGGTGGAGGCCGGGACGACGATCCTCGATGCCGCGGAGAAACTCGGGATTTCCATCCCCACGATGTGTCATCTGCGCGGACACGAGGCGACGACGAGCTGCATGGTGTGCGTGGTGAAGGTGGCCGGCGCCAACGGGCTTGTCCCCGCCTGCGGGACGCTTGTCCGCGACGGGATGCAGGTCGAGAGCGAGTCGGAGCAGGTCTTCGACGCCAGAAGGGCAGCGTTGGAGCTTCTTCTGAGCGACCACGTGGGCGATTGCATGGGGCCGTGCCAGATGGGATGTCCCGCCCACATGAACATCCCGCGGATGATCCGCCAGATCGCGGCGGGCCAGTTGAGGGACGCCGTCGAGACGGTCAAACAGGACATTCCCCTGCCAGCGTCGCTGGGACGGATCTGCCCGGCGCCGTGCGAGAAGGTGTGCCGGCGTAAGCAGCATGATGAAGCGGTCTCGATCTGCCTGCTGAAACGCCACGTCGCCGACGTGGACCTTCAATCAGGGCAGCCGTACAGTCCGACGCCCGCCCCGAAGAATGGCAAGCGGGTGGCGATCATCGGCGCCGGTCCCGCAGGACTGGCTGCGGCCTATTATCTCCAGCTCGACGGCTTCGATTGTACGATCTTCGACGAGCACGACGAGCCCGGCGGCATGCTGCGCTACGCCGTGACGGAGCGGAACCTGCCTCGCGACGTGCTGAACAGGGAGATCGAGCAGATCGCCAGGCTCGGCGTGACATTCAGGCTCCGCACGCGGGTGGGGGTGGCCGTTCTGCTCGACGAGGTCCGCCAGCAATTCGACGCCGTGCTGCTCGCCACGGGCGAATTGAAGGCTGGCGATGTGGACGCCCTCGGCATCGACGCATCGAGCGACGGCGTCAAGGTCGATTCGCGAACGGGAACCACGGGCATCCCCGGCGTCTTCGCCGGCGGCGACATCGTGCGCAAGCGGCGGCTGGCCGTCCGCGCGGTCGCCGACGGCAAAGAAGTCGCCGAATCGATCCGACAGTACCTTGCCGGCGAACCGGTCGTCGGTCCCGTCAGGTTCTTCAATAGCCGCATGGGCAGGCTCGAAGCCGGGGATATGGAACTGTTCCTCCGCGGCGCAAATTCTCAGCCGCGAGCCCAGCTCTCGCGTCCTGTGGAGGGATTTACCGGCGACGAGGCTCGCACCGAGTCTCTTCGCTGCCTGCACTGCGATTGTCGCAAAGGCGACAGTTGCCTGTTGCGGCGACACGCGCAGACCTACGACGCCAAGCAAACGCGATACAAGGCCGACCGAAAACCGTTCGGCCAGAACACGCAGCATCCAGACGTCATCTACGAGCCGGGCAAGTGCATCGATTGCGGCATCTGCATCCAGATCGCCTCTGCACACCAGGAGAAACTTGGCCTGGCGTTTGTCGGCCGGGGCTTCGATGTCCACATAGCGGTGCCGTTCGGCGAATCCCTGGCCGAGGGGCTGCGAATCGCGGCGGCCGAATGCGTCAAGGCCTGTCCCACCGGCGCGCTTGCCTTCAAGGATCGATCCACGAACACCTGATTGCGGCCGGCAGTATATGAGGCTACGATAGTCCTGAACAGGGCGTAGAACCCCTGCATACAACTTAACGGGATGAAAGGATACTTTTGATGTTAGGAGCGGTGAAATCCATTGTGGCATGTGCGATCATCATGGGGCTTTGGGCAGGCAGCCTCCAGGCGGCGGACTGGCCGCAATGGCGAGGGCCGAACCGCGACGCGGTCTGCACGGAGACCGGTCTGTTGAAGCAGTGGCCCGAGGGCGGTCCGAAACTGCTGTGGGAAATCTCCGGCCTGGGACCGGGGTATTCGACGGTTGCGATCAAGGATGGCAAGCTCTACACGACCGGAGATCGAGAGAAGGCCCAATATGTCTACGCCTACGACCTGGGCACGCGGAAGGAACTCTGGGCGGCCAAGCTGGGCGGGTCCCACGATGACGGGCCGCGGTGCACCCCGACGGTGGACGGCGGCTTCGTGTATGCGATTGGCACGGGTGGCAATCTGGTTTGTATCGCGGCCGACAGCGGCGCCGTGGTCTGGACAAAGAACCTCCTGAGCGACCTCGGCGGCTCGAGCAATCCGCAGTGGAAATTCAGCGAGTCGCCCCTGATCGATGGGGACAAGCTCCTGTGCACGCCGGGCGGGCGGAAGGCGGTCCTCGCTGCCCTCAACAAAAAGACCGGCGAAGTCATTTGGACGTGCTCGATGCCGGAGATCGGCAGCAACGGAAAGGACGAGGCCGGGTACTCGTCGATTCAGATCAGCCGCGCCACAGGTGTGAAGCAGTACGTCCAACTGACGAACAAGGGGCTGGTCGGGGTCTCCGAGGCCGGCACGTTCCTCTGGGGCTACAACCGCATCGCCAATCGCGTCGCCAACATCTCAATGCCTGTGATCGACGGCGACTACGTCTTCACCTCGACAGCCTACAACACCGGTTCGGCTCTGCTCAAGCTGACGCGCGCCGGCGCCGGAGTCAAAGCCGAGGAAGTGTACTGGCTCGAAAAGGACCAGTTCCAGAATCATCACGGTGGTTTCCTCAAGGTCGGCGACTACATCTACGGCGGCCACAACCACAACAAGGGCGAGCCCATCTGCATCGAAATGAAGACCGGCAAAATCATGTGGCATGCGGATCAGCCGGGACGAGGCTCCGGCAGCGTCGTGTACGCCGATGGGGGTCTCTATTTCCTGTATGAGAACGGTGTTGCGGCCCTCGTGGAGGCGACGCCCGGAAAGTACAACCTCAAGGGCATGTTCAAGCTTCCGAAACGTCCCGGCGCCGAAGGTACGGCCTGGGCGCATCCGGTCGTCTGCGACGGCAAACTCTACCTGCGCTGGGCGGATGTGCTCTTCTGCTACGACGTGAAGGCGCCGTGATAACTCGATAGGCCGCATGTCACGGAGCCGGTGAACGATCTGAACCCTGGATCGGGGGGCAAGACATGAAGGCAGCGGCAATTTCAGAATTCGGCGGTCTGGACGTCCTGCACGTGACGGATGTGAAGGAGCCGACCGCCGCTCCCGGCGAAGTGGTGCTCCGCGTCCTCTGCGCGGGGCTGAACCATCTCGACATCTGGGTGCGCAGAGGCCGGCCCGGCTCGCAGTTGCAGATGCCCCACGTGCTCGGCTCCGACGCTGTCGGAGTCGTCACGGCCGTGGGAGAGGGCGTTCCGAGCCCGAAGGTCGGCGAGCGGGTGATCGTCTATCCCGGCCTGAGCTGTGGGCAATGCGAGTTCTGCCGTCGGGGCGAGCAGAGTCTTTGCGTGAGTTTCGGGATCGTAGGGCTCGTGCGCCCCGGCACGTTCGCGGAGCGGGTGGCCGTGCCGGCGAACAACTGCTATCCCACGCCTCCCCACCTGAGCGATGAAGAAGCGGGCGTGCTCGCCCTGGCCCATGTGACGGCGTGGCGCATGCTGATGACGAGGGCGCAGATCAAGCCGGGAGAGACCCTGCTCATTCACGGGATCGGTGGCGGCGTGGCGATCGCCGCTCTGCAACTTGCGAAGATGACCGGCGCAGAGGTCCTCGTCACTTCGTCCTCCGACGAGAAGCTGTCGCACGCGGCGCAGTTGGGTGCCGATCACACGATCCACTACGCAAACGAGAACGTCGTCGAGCGGGTCCTGCGGATCACCGAGGGACGTGGGGTCGATGTGGCTCTCGACGCCGTCGGAGCG
Organism: uncultured Pirellulales bacterium; assembly: GCA_964507995.1. Taxonomy (GTDB): domain Bacteria; phylum Planctomycetota; class Phycisphaerae; order Sedimentisphaerales; family Anaerobacaceae; genus PLanc-01. The sequence continues at coordinate 26,439 of CAZDTD010000002.1, forward strand.
GCCACGTGGCCGCTGGACATTTCCTGCATCCGCAAGGGCGGGCGGACCGTCCTGTGCGGCGTCACCACGGGGGCCAAGGCCGAGACGGACCTGCGATCCTTCTACTGGAATCAGCTCACCGCCATGGGTTCGACGCTGGGATCGGCCGAGGATTTCCGACAGATGCTTCGTGCGGCGACCGTCAACAAGCTCAAGCCGGTCATCGACACGGTCCTGCCGCTGGAGAAGGCCCGCGAGGCGATGGAGAGAATGGAAACCGCCGGCCAGTTCGGCAAGATCGCGCTGAGAGTGTCGGTCTGATTGCTATTGACAACGCGGTGTGACAAAAGCGAGGCGTATGATGCGACGGGCGTTCTTCATAACGGCGATGATCCTGGTCGGTGCAGGGATTGCCTCGGTTTCCCGGGCGGCTGAACCAGTCGCGGATGCGAATGATCCGCGGACCCTGGCGGAGTACCTGCGATATGCGGCGATCCATAATCCCGGCTTGAAGGTGGCATTCGAGGAGTGGAAAGTGGCCTTGGAACAGATTCCCCAGGCCCAAGCCCTGCCCGATCCCAAGTTCACCTACGGCTACTTCCTCGAGCGGGTCGATACGAGGCAGCAGGCGGGGATCATGCAGGAATTCCCCTGGTTCGGCAAGATCGCGGCCCGCACGGATGCCGCGACGGCCGCGGTGAAGGCGTCGCAGAGACGCTATGAAGCCAGGAAACTGGAGCTGTTCTCCCAGGTCAAGGAGGCCTTCTACGAGTACGCCTACCTGGCCAGCGCAATCCGCATCGCGACGGACAACGTCGAGCTGATGCGTCACTTCGAGGAGGTGGCGAGGGCCAGGTATGTCACGACGACCGTCGCCCATCCGGACATCATCCGGGCCCAGATCGAGGTGGCGAAATTGGAGGATGAAAAGGTCGCTCTCGAACGGCTCCGCGTCCCGACCGTCGCACGGCTCAATGCGGTGCTCAATCGACCGGCGGGTGAGCCGTTGCCCTGGCCCGAAGTCGAGCCGGACCGGCCGGCCGGGGTGGACCGGGTCGAACTGGTTGCCATGCTCAGGCAGCGCAATCCCGAGCTTCAGGCGATGGAATTCGATGTGGAGCGGCTCGGGAGAGAGGTGGATCTGGCGAAGCGAAATTACTATCCCGACATCGGCGTCGGCGTCGAATGGATGGATATGGGCGACGGCGCGATGTCCGACGACGATGAGGTGCTGCTCGGTGTTGAGTTGAATCTGCCCATCTGGCGTCGCAGCTACCGGGCGGGCGAACAACAGGCGCGAGCGGCTACCCGCCGGGCGCGATACGAGAAAGAGCAGTTGGAAAACGACCTGGTTGAGCGGGCCGAACGGACGCTGTATGAGTTCGATGACAGCGGCCGCAAGCTCCGGCTGTATGAGGATGTGCTCGTGCCGAAGGCGGAGGAACTGGTGGGGGCCTCCGAGACCGCCTACACCGTGGGGACCATCGATTTTCTGAGCCTGATCGATGCCCAGCAGACTCTCCTGCAGTACAGATTGCAGCGGGAACGCGCCTATGCGAATTGCTGGCAACGTCTGGCGGAACTGGAAATGTTAGCGGGTACGGGACTACCCCTGGCCGGCGCAACGGACAAGCCGAACTGACTTGGTTTTACAAAACCAGAGCAAAAGGAGCGATAGTCTTACGAACACAAAGCCTATTTCTTGGGTATAGAAGGAAATGTATTGGTGATCCCAAGGAGGTTCGCATGAGTGGCGTTCGCGTGTTGCGGCGTACCGCAGCAGTCATCGTGTTGATCGCAGCAGGTTTGCTGGGCGGGTATTGGATCGGCGTCTCCGCACAAACCGGCGAAGCACACGAAATCCCTGCGCAGGCTCCCCAAGCAGGCACGCAGCGATGGTATTGCTCGATGCATCCGCAGATCATTCGCGACCGGCCTGGATTGTGCCCGATCTGCGAGATGGAGCTAATTCCGATGCCGGAGGACGCTGCGGCCCAGACGCCGTCCAGGGAATTGGCTGTTTCGGAAGCTGCCGCCAGGCTGATGGATATCCAGACCACGCCGGTTGAGAGGCGATTCGTCGCCAACGAAGTGCGAATGGTCGGAAAAGTCCAGTACGACGAGACTCGTGTTCGGAACATCACCGCGTGGGCGCCGGGCCGGCTGGACCGGCTGTTCGTCGATTTCACCGGGACGACCATCCGCAAGGGCGATCACCTCGTGTCTCTTTACAGTCCCGATCTGATCAGCGCACAGGCCGAGTTGCTTCAGGCTACGAAGGCGGCGAAAAATGTTGGCGAGACCACGTCGGATTATCTGATGAAATCGACGGCGGCAACGCTCGATGCGGCCCGCGAGAAGCTTCGCCTCCTGGGTCTGACGACTGCGCAGATCGAGGAGATCGAGCGATCGGGCGAGCCCCTGACGCATCTGACGATCTATTCGCCGATTGGCGGAGTCGTGATCCAGAAGATGGTCAGCGAAGGCGTGTACGTCCAGACGGGCACGCAGATCTATACCGTGGCGGACCTGTCGCAGGTCTGGGTCATGTTGGATGCCTATGAATCGGACCTGGCGTGGATTCGCTATGGACAGCAGGCGCAGTTCACGACGGAATCCTATCCAGGCGAGACGTTCCGCGGCTGGATCAGCTTCATCGATCCCGTGCTGGACTCTGTGACGCGAACGGTCAAGGTCCGCGTGGAGGTGCCCAATCTCGATGGGAGACTCAAGCCCGAGATGTTCGTGCGAGCCATGGTCTCCTCGCAGGTCGCCCAGGGCGGCAGGGTGATGGAGCCTGATCTGGCGGGCAAATGGATCTGCCCGATGCACCCTGCGGTAGTCAAGTTACAGGCGGGAACCTGCGATCTGTGCGGGATGGACCTCGTGACGACGGAGTCGCTCGGCTATGTGGCGGCCCAAGCCTCGGAGGAGGCGCCGCTGGTGATCCCGGACACGGCGCCCCTGATCACGGGCAAGCGGGCGGTCGTTTATGTGAAGAGACGCGATGTGCAGACGCCGACGTTCGAGGGACGCGAGGTCGTCCTCGGGCCCCGGACGGGACACTATTACCTCGTTGCCTCCGGCCTGCAGGAGGGCGAACTGGTTGTGACAAACGGCAATTTCAAGATCGATTCGGCCCTGCAGATCCAGGCCAAACCGAGCATGATGAATCCGCTCAACTTGTTCTGAAAGGACAGCATGATGAATTCGAAGCGACGTTCCCTCAAGAGCATCCTCTTCATTTGGACTCTGACCGTGGCGACGGCGGCCGTCCTGTCGTTCCTGGCTGGCTGCAAGAAGGAGCAGCCGCCGGCTTCGCGACCGTCGTCGCAGGCCGCGGCGGATCAGCCCGCCGTGACGACCGTCGCGGTGGAGCAGAAGACTTGTCCCGTCATGGAGGGCAATCCGATCAACAAGAACATCTTCGTCGAGTACGAGGGCAAAAAAGTCTATTTCTGCTGCAAGGCCTGTCCGGAGAAGTTCCTTGCGGACCCGAACAAGTACGTGGCCAAGCTGCCCTAGTTCGAGAATTGATGTGAGCAGGCATGACGCCTGAACAGATGAACGAGAACCGGTATGAGCCGATCCCGGAGCAGAAGACCCTGGTGGGGAGGGTTCTGGGCTTCTGCATCTACAACAAGCTTGTGGTCGGGCTGATCACGTTGTTCGTGATCGCCTGGGGGATTCACGTCGCTCCGTTCGACTGGGAGTTCAAGTCGTTTCCCCGCAATCCTGTGGCGGTCGACGCGATTCCGGACATTGGGGAGAACCAGCAGATCGTCTTCACGGAATGGCCCGGCCGTTCGCCCGGCGACGTCGAGGATCAGGTCACGTACCCGCTCACGACGGCCCTGTTGGGCATCCCCGGCGTCAAGACGATTCGCAGCACGTCGATGTTCGGGTTCTCGTCCATCTACATCATCTTCGAAGAGTTTTCGTTCGCCCAGAAGCTGATCGAGGGCAGGGACTTCTACTGGACCCGCAGCCGGGTCCTCGAAAAGCTCAGCAGCCTCCCGACGGGCACGCTGCCGGAGGGCGTCCAGCCGACGCTCGGACCGGATGCCACGGCGCTCGGCCAGATCTTCTGGTACACGCTGGAAGGACGCGACCCGGACGGCAACGTCACCGGAGGCTGGGACCTCGAAGAACTTCGGACCGTTCAGGATTGGCAGGTCCGACAGACTCTGCGATCCGCCTCCGGCGTCAGCGAAGTGGCTTCCGTTGGCGGTTTCGTCCGCGAGTACCAGGTGGACGTGGACCCGGACGCCATGCGGGCGTTCAACGTGGGGATTGACGAGGTGTTCGAGGCCGTGAGACGATCCAACATCGACGTGGGCGCACAGACCATCGAACTGAACCGCGTCGAGTATCTGATCCGCGGGCTCGGCTTCGTCAAGAGCGTCGAGGACATCGAAAACAGCGTCGTCAAGACCCGCGAAAATGTCCCTGTCCTCGTTCGCCATGTTGCGAAGGCGACTCTCGGTCCGGAGCCCCGACGGGGGGCCTTAGACAAGCAAGGCGCCGAAGTGGTGGGCGGTGTCGTGGTGGCTCGTTACGGCTCCAATCCGTTGGCGGTGATCAAGGATGTCAAGCTCGCCATCGCCGAGTTGGGGCCGGCCCTGCCTGCCAAGGCAATCGTCACCGATCCCAACGTCGGCCCGCAGGCGATCCGTGCGTTTGCGCAGCAGCACGGATTCGAGGCCTACGATGGCTCGGCATTGAACCAGTCGGCCTGGCTGGACTTTCTGGGTCGCACGCCGCGGGAGCAATGGCCCGCCTGGTTGACGCGGAGCCGGGTTTCCATCGTGCCGTTCTACGACCGAACGGGCCTCATCTATGAGACCCTGGGCACGCTGAACGACGCGGTGTACCAGGAGATCTTGGTCACGGCCATTGTGATCGTCATCATGGTGATGCACCTTCGCAGCAGTATCATGATCAGCGCGGTCATGCCGTTGGCGGTGCTCGGTTGCTTCATCGTGATGAAGGCCTTCTCCGTCGACGCGAACGTCGTATCGCTGGCCGGCATCGCAATCGCCGTCGGCACCATCGTGGACATGGGGATCGTGATTTCCGAGAACATCCTGAGGCACCTCGACGAGGATCCGCCGGACATGCCTCGCGCCGAGGTGATCCACCGCGCCGCCAGCGAGGTCGGCAGTGCGGTCCTGTCCGCGGTCGCATCGACGATCATCAGCTTCCTTCCGGTGTTCTTCATGACCGGGCCGGAGGGCAAGCTGTTCAAGCCGCTCGCGTTCACCAAGACCTTCGCTCTTTTTGCGTCGATCGTCATCGCCCTGACGATCATTCCTCCCGCGGCCCACCTGGTGTTCTTCCCGCGAAAAGTGGGCGGGAAGTATCTGCGGGGGATCTTCTATGCCTCTTTGATCGGGGTGGCCATCGTCGTGGGGTTACTGTTTCGCTGGTGGCTGGTGGCTGCTGCCATTATCGGCTTCGCTCTGTACCAGTTGTTCAGGAGCGTCGTTCCCGAGCGGATTCGCGGGCTGGCGCCTTATATCGCCAACATTGTCGTTCTGCTGTTGGTGGGACTGTTGCTGACGAGGGATTGGGAGCCATTGGGCCCACAGAAGGGCCTCGTGCGAAACCTCGTTTTCGTCGGCGGGCTGATGGGCGTCTTCATGGCCTTCGTCCTGTTGTTTCAGCGGTTCTATCCCCACATCTTACGATGGTGCCTGAATCACAAGCTCGCATTTCTGTCTATTCCCGCGACGTTGCTTGTGCTTGGTGCGATGATCTGGTTGGGCTTCGACCGGGTATTCGCCTTTGTGCCGCAGGGGCTTCGGGCCAATCGGTTGTGGGCTGTCGCAAAGCACACGTTCCCCGGATTGGGCAAGGAGTTCATGCCGCCCCTCGACGAGGGTTCGTTCCTGTACATGCCGACGACGATGCCTCATGCCTCCATCGGTGAGGCCCTCGACATCCTGCAGAAACAGGATATCGCCATCGGCTCGATCCCGGAGGTCGAGTCCGTCGTCGGCAAGATCGGACGGGTGGAATCCGCGCTGGACCCGGCGCCGATCGGCATGATCGAGACCGTGATCAACTACAAGAACGAGTACGTGGTCGACCAGGATGGCCGGCGACTCAACTTCCGGTACGACCGTGCGGCGGGCGAATACCCGCGCGACCCGAACGGCCGGCTGATCCCGGACCCACACGGCAGGCCCTATCGGCAGTGGCGAAGCCACATCAAGTCCCCCGACGACATCTGGCGGGAGATTGTCGCGGCCGCCGAGATTCCCGGGACGACGTCGGCTCCCCAACTCCAGCCGATTGCCGCCCGGGTCGTGATGTTGCAGAGCGGAATGCGGGCGGCCATGGGCGTCAAGATCAAGGGACCCAATCTGGCGGCCATCGAGGCCGTGGGCCTGGAGATCGAGCGTCTGCTCAAGGAAGTCCCGAGCGTCGATCCGGCCACCGTCGTCGCGGACCGCATCGTCGGCAAGCCCTACCTGGAGATCGTGCCCGACCGCCAGGCTCTGGCTCGTTATGGCGTGCCCATCCAGCGGTTCCAGGATGTCCTCGAAGTGGCTGTCGGCGGGATCAGGGCGACGACGACCGTCGAGGGACGCCGGAGATTCCCCGTCCGGGTCCGCTACCAGCGGGAGTTGCGGGACAGTATCGAAGCCCTTGAGCGAGTGCTGGTTCCCGCGTCGGACGGCGTCCAGATTCCCCTGGTCCAACTGTCGCAGATTCAGTATGTCCGCGGGCCGGAGATGATCAAGAGCGAGGACACGTCCCTCGTGGGTTACGTGCTCTTCGACAAGGTGACGGGCGTCGCCGAGGTGGATGTCGTCGAAGCGGCCCGGCGGCTCATCGAGGAGAAAGAGGCTCGCGGCGAGTTCACGCGGCCGGCCGGCGTGACCATCAGCTTCGCGGGGTCGTACGAGAACCAGCTTCATGCGAGCCAGACTCTCCGACTGCTCGTGCCGCTGTCTCTATTCGCAATTTTCCTCATCCTGTACCTTCAGTTCCGCAGCGTTCCGCTGACCTTGCTGGTCTTTGTGGGCGTGATGGTGGCCTGGTCAGGAGCGTTCCTGCTGGTTTGGCTGTACGGCCGGGACTGGTTCCTGAATTTCAGCGTCTTCGGCAGGAATATGCGGGAATTGTTCCAGGTTCATCCGATCAATCTGAGCGTGGCGGTCTGGGTCGGGTTCCTCGCGTTGTTCGGCATCTCGGACGACGACGGCGTCGTCATGGGGACCTACCTGCAGCAATCCTTCGCCAGACGCAGGCCGCAGACGATTGCGGAGATCCGCGAGGCCACCGTAGTCGCGGGCAAACGCCGGATCAGGGCGTGCCTGATGACCACCGCGACGACGATCCTTGCGTTGATCCCGGTGTTCACCTCGACCGGTCGAGGCTCGGACATCATGGTTCCGATGGCGATCCCCTCGTTTGGGGGGATGAGCATCGAGATCCTCACGATGCTCGTTGTGCCGGTGCTGTATTGCTGGATTCAGGAGGTCCGGCTCAAACATGCTTCCCCAAACGTCTCGACCTAAGGGCGCAGAACGACTCCGCGTTATTCTTTAACACGGAGATTAGAAGTAGTTCCCGGAAAAATCGGGGCGAGTGGACTTGAACCACCGACCTCTTGCACCCCATGCAAGCGCGCTAGCCAAACTGCGCCACGCCCCGAAAGCGTGCCGTCATTGTAGTACAGGGGCCATCTGTGAACAAGTGTTTTTTTATGAAATCATTCATGAGAGCAGGGGGGGCCGCCGTGGATGGCCCGAGGTGTCAAAAAAATCGTAAAAGGGATGTTGACAAAGTTAGGTGTGACTAACTATACTAAGGGCCGTACAAAATCGCAGTGGGATTCGTGATGGTCAACGAAAGAACTCAGAAACTCAGCGCTTCCGTCGAGGATTACCTGGAGGCGATCTTCAACCTCGCGGACGACGCCGGCAGGGCTCGGAGCAAGGACATTGCCGCCTCGCTCGGCGTGGCGAGATCCTCCGTAACGGGTGCGTTGCAACTACTGCGGAATAAAGGACTTGCGAACTACGAGCCCTATGGATGCGTCACGCTGACCGAGCGGGGAGACGCGGTGGCCCGGGAAGTCGCTCGAAAGCACGATATCCTGACTTCGTTCTTTGTGGACGTGTTGGGCGTCGAGCGGGAGCTGGCGCAACGGGCGGCCTGCCGGACCGAACATGCGTTGGGTCCCGAGATTATCAGTAGGTTGTTGAGTTTTATCGAGTATGTCGCGGCCAGCGGCCAGAACGGTCGTGATGTGGCCGATGAATTTCGACTTTTTCATGGCAGGAAGTCGACCAAACGAGTGAAAGGCACAGTGTAGTGATGAGTGAAGCTGTAATTGACAAGAATACAGTCAGACCTCTATCGACAGTGACCAGCGGCGACACCGTCCGGCTGGTCCGCGTGCGCGCGGGGCGGGGACTGAACAGTCGTCTTGCTTCGATGGGGTTTGTACCCAGGGCCGAGATCCGGGTGATCAGCAACAGCCATCCCGGCCCCTTCGTACTGGTTGTCAAAGACGTCAAGATGGTGCTGGGCAGGGGTGTTGCCCAGAAGATCATGATCCAATGATTCGTCCGAGCGGCGGATACGTATTTTTTTTCCGTGAAAGTTCGTTATTCCTAACTTCAGGTAGAATTGTCGGGCGTATCGTTTCCTATGACCAAACAAATCGTTGTGGCCCTCGTTGGCAACCCGAACAGCGGCAAGAGCAGCTTGTTCAATGCGATCACGGGATCGCACCAGCACATTGGCAATTATCCGGGTGTCACCGTTGAAAAGAAGGAGGGATATTGCACCCACGATGGGTGGGAGATCAAGTTCGTCGATCTGCCGGGCACGTACAGTCTCACCGCCTATTCCGCAGAGGAGATCATCACCCGCCGCTTCATTTTGGACGATATGCCCGACGTCGTGGTGGACGTTGTCGATGCCTCGAACATCGAGCGGAACCTCTACCTGGGGACACAACTCATCGAGATGAACGTGCCTTTGGTGCTCGCCTTCAACATGAGCGATCTGGCCAGGCGGCGGGGCCTGGAGTTCGATCTCAAGCAGTTGTCCTGCCTCCTGGAGGCGAGGATTGTCCCCACCGTCGGGAACAAGGGACACGGAGCCGATGCGCTGCTCGACGCAATCCTCCAGACCGCTCGCGAGGGCAGGAAGGCCCGCATCCACGGCCTCCGCTACGGCGGCGAGATCGAAGAGGAACTGGCTCGGGTCGAAGGGATCGTCGTGCAGCGAGAGAAGACGCTTGCCGACAAGTACGGCTCCCGCTGGGTGGCCTTGAAGCTCATCGAGCAGGACGACGAGATCCTGTCGATGGTTCAGAGCCAGGAGGTCCGGAACGTTGTGAATAAGAGCGTCGCCCATCTGCGAAACGTGTTTCGCGACGAGCCCGAGATTGTCCTGGCCGACCGTCGCTATGGATTCATCTCCGGCGCCTGCCAGGAGACAATCAAGAACTCCGTCGAACGCCGGCACGACGCCAGCGACATCGTCGACGCGGTGGTCACGCACCGGGTCCTGGGCCTGCCCATCTTTCTGGCCCTGATGTACGCCGTCTTCTGGCTGACTTTCACGCTGGGCGAGTATCCGATGATGGGACTCGAATGGCTCTTTGGGTGGCTTGGGACTACCCTATCGGGGTTCTGGCCCGAAGGGAGTCAGAGTTGGTTTCGCTCGTTGCTGGTCGATGGGGTTATCACCGGCGTCGGCGGCGTGATCGTGTTTCTGCCGAACATCCTCCTGTTGTTCCTGGCGATCGCGATGCTGGAGGACACCGGCTACATGGCCCGCGCCGCGTTCGTGATGGACCGAATCATGCACAAGATCGGCCTGCACGGCAAGAGTTTCATCCCCATGCTGATTGGGTTTGGCTGCTCGGTGCCTGCGATCATGGCCGCCCGTATCTTGGAGAACCGACGAAACCAGCTCACCACGATCCTGGTCATCCCGCTGATGAGCTGCGGCGCGAAATTGACGATCTACTCGCTGATCATCCCGGCCTTCTTCGCTCCCCACTGGCGGGGGCCTGTGATGTGGCTGATCTATCTGATTGGGATTCTGCTGGCCGTGATCTGCGCCAAGCTGCTGCGTCTGACGGTCTTTCAGGGCGAGACCATGCCTTTCGTGATGGAACTGCCGCCGTACCGTATGCCGACGCCGAAATCCGTCCTGATTCACATGTGGCAGCGAGGCTGGATGTTCCTTCGGAAGGCGGGCACGGTGATTCTGGGGATCTCTATCGTGTTGTGGTTCCTGGCCAGTTTTCCGAAGCCCGACGCGCAGCAGTTGGCCGGCCTGGACAAAGAACAGGCTCAACAGGTGGCGTTGGAACACTCCGTCATCGGACGCGTGGGCCGATTCGTGGAGCCTGCGATCAAGCCGTTGGGATTCGACTGGCGGATCGGGACGGCCCTGATCGGCGCCGTGGCCGCCAAGGAGGTGTTCGTCTCTCAGTTGAGCATCGTCTATGCAGCGGGTTCCGCGGACGGCGCCGACGTGCTGCGCGAAAGACTTCGGACGCACTACACGCCTCTGGTGGGCTTCTGTATCATGCTGTTTTCGCTAATCTCGACGCCCTGCATGGCCACGGTGGCCATGACGCGAAACGAGACGAATTCCTGGGGCTGGGCCGCGTTCCAGTTTATCGGTCTGACACTTCTGGCCTATGGTATCACGCTGGTGGTGTATCAGGTCGGCAGGATCTGCCTATAGCAGCAGCGGGGCCGCAGAAATTCTTTCTCTGATTCCGAGATTCGAGTTGACAATGTTAGGCCAGTCTAATATAGTTGTACGCAGCTAATATTTATGGAGAAGCCGTTGACTGCGAAATCCGTCAACTCGTTGAGTGCGAGCCTGGAAGACTACCTGAAAGTGATCCTGTGGTCGGTGGCCGCCACGGGCGCTGCGCGGGTCAGGGATATTGCCGGGCAGTTGCAGGTGCAAGCGTCTTCGGTGACAAACGCTCTGCAAGTGCTGGCACAGAGGCAGTTCATCCACTACAGGCCCTATGAGGCGGTGACTCTGACCCCGGAGGGTTTCGATGAAGCTGCGAGGGTCGTGCAACGGCATCATGTATTGCGTGAGTTCTTGACGGAGGTGCTCGGGGTCGAGGCGAAGGCGGCCGAGGAGGGGGCCTGTCGGCTCGAACACGATATTTCGGCCGACATCGTGCGACGGCTCGCCGAGTTCATGGTGTATGTGAAGGGGTTGCCCGAGCCCCAGCAGGGTGCTTTGAGACGGTTTGCCGAGCAGTCTGCGAGCCGCCCGATGACGGCGGATTCGTCGGAAACATCCATCGGCCGCTCTACCGTCGCGGACATGCGACCGGGACACAAAGGTGTTATCGTGCGAATCGACTCGCGCGGCGGACTGAGCCGGCGACTGGCCGACATGGGACTGGGTCGTGGCGTGCTGGTTGAGGTCGAAGCTGTGGCGCCGATGGGCGATCCGATCCGCATCCGGATTCGGGGCTATCGACTCGCGTTGCGCAAGAGCGAGGCCCGGAGCATCATCGTAATCGAGAAGTGACTTTTTTTTTGAGAACGAAGTTAGTCGCGACTAACAATGTTGACAACAGGAGTATGGCGATGGCGGATGATCGGGATTGTGGCTGCCAACACAGGGGCGTGTCGCGGGACTCTCGAAAGACGCAAGGCGGCGTCGATCCCACGTGGATCGATTCGCGGACGCTTTTCGGGACCGGGGACGAGATCGTCATCCGGCATGGAGATCAGATCTACAGACTGAGGATCACCCGGTACGGGAGGCTGATATTGAACAAGTAGCGTAGACAATCCTCGCGGTTCTCGCGACCCAGCCAGCCAGAATCGCCTCCGATGAAGGGGGCTCAAGCCAGCCAGGGAGCAGACAGGACACCTCATTGTGTCGCTGTGTGCTCCCTTTTGTTTTGTCTGTGTTTTGCGGGGCCCACGTCCGGCGCCGGTCGTGGAGCGCCCGATCCATGGGAATTGAGAAACATACATCTGTGAAAGGAAGAAACATGACTGTGAAACCATCTGACGATCTCCATAATACTGCTGGTTGTGGATGTGTGGGGCAATGTGACATCTGCATCTGTCGAGAGTCCGACGCGCATCATCGCAGGAGGCCTGCCCTGTGGCTTGTGGGGCTGTTGGGGGTCTTCACTGTGCTGGTCGTTGCCGCCTGGGCTCGGGGCGCGTCCGGTCCCGAGCAGGGGGAGAAGCCGGGCCTGTTGATTATCGCACATGGCTCGCCGGCGAAGGCTTGGAACCAACCGGTGGTGGCCCAGGAACAGAAAGTGCGGGATCTGCTCGGCCCGGACAGCCCCTTCGGCAGGGTGAAAGTCGTCTTCATGGAGTTCGCCGAGCCGAATGTGGCGGACGGCTTGGAGGAACTCCAGAAAGCCGGCTGCCCTCGCATTGTGGCGGTGCCCCTCTTGGTCGCGCCGTCTTCTCATTCGCATTGGGATATTCCCGCTCTGCTCGGATTGTACAGCGATTCGCGGATCGAGAAGACCTTGCGAGAGGAGGGGGCGTGCCTCATTCGTTGCGACGTGCCGGTGACGCTGACGACCACGCTGTCCGACAGCGACGTGATCGAGCGGATCATGCTCAAGCGGGTCCGCGCGTTGAGCACGGATCCGAACCGCGAGGCCCTTGTGCTGCTGGCTCATGGCAGCGAGGCAATTCCCGGGCCGTGGGAGGATTTCCTGAAGCGGACTGCGACCTATGTCTGCGGGAAGACCGGCATTACCTATGCGGATTGGACCTGTGTCGCGGTGGGACAGGAGTACGGCCGGGCCGCTGCGGCCATCGAGGCGGCCGCCGAGCATCGAGAGCGTGTGATCGTGGTGGGCGTCTATCTGTCCAGTGGGGTGCAGCGGATGCACAAACGATGGATGGAGCGTTTCGAGAGCGGCCAAGCCGATATGTCGGGCTTGGAGAACCCGCTGAAAGGACTGGACTTGGCGTTGTCGGAGCAGGGATTGTTGCCGGACGACCTCGTGGCTGAATGGATTGTCGCTACGGCCAAGGATGAGATTGCACGACACCCGTAAGCGGGAGGCCGTAGGAGAAAGAAAACCGTATGGGAACGAATCGTATTGAAGAACGGGGCTTCACCCTGATCGAATTGCTCGTGGTAATCAGTGTTATCGCTGTCCTGCTGGCGATTCTCATGCCGGGTCTGCGGGCATCGCGAGAGCAGGCCCAGCGTGCGGTGTGCGGCTCGCAGCTTCGCCAGTTGGGGATGGCGCATGTGATGTACCAGCAGAGTCATGATGGGTGGATTACGCCGGCGGCCCAGGATAACGGGGTCGCACAGTACTGGTACAACACGCTGGGGCCCTATTTCGAGCACACGCACACACAGCACGGAGACGATCTGGCCGACGATCTCGGTCGACGAATTCTTTTGTGTCCCCTGGATAAGACGGCCTACCCCAAGATGCTCAATCCGCATGGGGACAATCCGGAGGGCTGGCTCTCCTACGCCATCAACAGCCAGCCGACGCGGCATGTTAGCAGCCGCACGAAGCGGTATGCCGGATTGGGAGGCAACCAGATTACGCAACTGCGTTGTCCCTCGGACGCGATGCTGCACTGTGATTTTGCGTATCGCGCCTGGGTCTGTGACTCCGTGACGCTGACGCAGAATGGGTATGCCTCCGAGCCTGGGGCGCACTTCGAAGAGATGCCGGGGTATCCCGAGCAGAACAAGACCGTCGCCGGTGCGTACCGGCACGGTGGTCGGATGAACGTGCTTTGGGCGGACGGGCACGTTTCGTTGTTGGAAGGCCGACTGGTTTCAGCGGAGGACCAGCCGGCCTTCTGGGGATTGGTTTACACTTCGCTGAAATGTCAGCCGTAGTCGAAAGATGGAAGGAGTGATCATGCAACTGAGATATTACGTGTCGTTTGTGGTTTTGCTTGTTTTGGGGTGTGGATCGGCCTGGGGCGTCACAGTGACGCTAACGGACGGAGACTCCTGCGTGGCGATGGGTTCGGTATCCAACGACGACGGTGATGCGGCTTGTGCCGTGCAAACCGGACACGGCGGAACGCTGGCCAAGCCGTACATCAGCGCGCGGTATCCGAGTCCCGGGACGTACGATCACGATCGGCGGGCCGTTGCGGAATTCTCCCTGAGTGCGTTGCGATGGATCTCGACGGAGGCCTCGGCTGTCCAGTCGGCGAAATTGACGTTCTACTTCGACGACGTGATCTGGCCGGGGTTGTCGCCCAATCCCTGGACGACACAGGATTTTACACTGGAGTTCTACGTCGAGACGGCCAACGGCGCGGTGGACGGCTCCGACGTGAACGATCTTGATGCGACCAACGGGGCCGACGGAGTCGACGATTGGGCCTCGACTGCGGTTCGGAGCTGGCGGTTCCTGGCCGGGGCGACTGGACCGTTCACATCTGGGCAGAAGGTCGTCGGTATGTTCGGGCCGGATGAGCCCTTTCCCGCCCAGTTCAGCGACGACGAGCTGATGATCTACGGGATGATCGGCTTCGAGGTGGACGTGACCGCGGAAATCGCTGTTGCGTTGACCGATCCCAACTTTTCGCACGTTGGATTCCGCTGGATCTCGAACACGCCGGAGGGGTACTGGACCAGCATGGATCCCAAGGGGTATCTGCCTGCCCTGTCTGTTGAGATGACCGCGGTCGAGCCTTTGAGCTTCTCGCTGCAATCCTCCGACACGGGACCGGTCACGGGCGACCAACACAGTGGTCGGTCGTACCATGTCTTCAACGACGCCGACGACGAGGCGGTCTACATCGTGGCCTCGGAGTGGAGCGGCGGTCACTCGCCGACCCCGGACGTTGTGTGGCCGGTTCCAGACGGGATCATCGAGTGGGACGTCTTCACGGACCCGAACGGCGAATCCGACCGACCGGAGGCGGTCACCACCACGGCCGACGGTAGTGTGTGGTACGTCTACTGGAATCCCACGGCGGACGACTTTGTCCTAGTCGCCGATGAGAACGATGTGGCGGAAGGACTGGAGAAAGTGCGATACGAGGAATGGTCGTCGGATCTGCCCATGAACATGGGCAACTACGGCACCAAAGCCGGCACGGCAGTGGACATGCAAGTTGCGCTGCTCAGCGAGTTCAAGCTCGAACGTCCCGGCTGGTACGGGCTCGATCCCAACGCCTTGGTCTCGGCGCAGATCGAGCTGACGATCGACCGGGTCGTGGACATGTCGCTCAGCGGCAACAACATGTCGCTGCTGCCCAACGTGTTGTACGTCAACGCCTTTGCCGGGGACGGGATTGTCGGCCGGTTTGAGAACGCCCAGGCGGATTTCGAACGCATCGACCATGAGAATGCCGACATGTTCGTGTGGTTGACGATGGACGGCACATGGGATGGGACTCCGATCACCGACTTTTCCCTGTCGTGGTGGAAACTGGTCGAGCCGGGACTGGGGGAACCGTTCTCGCTGACCATCGATGTGACGGACATCGTTCGAAAGCTGCTTGCGGAAGGCGCGTCCTTCGTAGGCTTCGTCCTGTCCTGTTCGCCCGACGGCGAATTCTGCTTAGCCAGCGTGGACCTCGTCGATGACGTGAGAGGCAGAGTATATCTGCCCAAGCTGGTTCTGCAAACATCACTGCAATAGCACAGGCGGTTTCTATCGGGCGGCTCAGGAGCCGGGGCGTCGTGCGGACCTGCAGCAATCCTGTTCGGGTCGAAGGTATGGGAACAGGGATTGCGACTGCGGGCTTTGCCGACGCCTTCGGCTTTCTTCCGTCGGGGGGGGCGTTCCACCATTTTTCGAATCCTCGCCTTGACATCTCCTTTTTCCTTCGTCAAGCTCACACCGTGTCCGGTCTTGTGTGTAGGGTGTTGTCTTGGACTGCACGGCCGTTTCGAAGGACTTGAAGACCGTCGTATGGAAGGAACTGCAGGTTGTCACGGAGGATTCTGTGCATTGGGGTGTGTCTCCTGACATATGAAAGCGTGTGCTGCGTCGGCCAGGACTCCGCGCATGAGGCGGCGTTGCAGGGGACTGCGCACAGCACGCGCTCGCCTCATGGATTGGAGCAGTTGTTCGGCTCGGACATTACGTGGGGAGCCGGCCTGACGCAGATCTACCAACAGAACACGCACGGCGGCTTGAGCACCAGCCGGCGGTCCGGGCAATACGCCGGCAGTTATGACGTCGAGGCATCGGCCGATCTGGAGAGTATGCTGGGACTGGCCGATTCGACGATGTACATGCTCCTGGAAGGCGGTGGGCCCAGCGTTGGCAGCATCGATCCCGGCGCGGTCGGGAGTTACTTCGGCGTCAACGGGGATGCGATAGAAGGCGAATGGATCGACGTGGCCGAGTTGTGGGCCCTGCGGTCGTTCGCGGAGGATCATCTGTTCGTACAGGTCGGCAAAGCGGATCTATCCGCGGGGATCGAGTACCGCGACGTGGTCTCTGCCTTCGACCTGAACCGTTATGCGAATGACGAGAACAGCCAGTTTCTCAACGGGTCCCTGGTCAACAACCCGACGATTCCCTTCCCGGCCTATACCCTGGCCCTGTCCGCGGTCGCCAAACCGTGGAATTGTTGGCAATTCGCAGCCGCCGGAGCGACCCAGAGCGGCGACGCGGACATCGACGAGACCGCGTCCTGGGCGTCGGATGACGAGGGGTATTTCTTCATCGCACAGGCGAGTTGGGTTCCCTCGCTGGGCGCGGCGCAGCGATTGGGAAGCGGCGAATGTCACATCGGCGCCTGGTGGACGGGAGGCGGGGACGTCTCGTCGCGAGGCGAGCAGCACGGCGTCTACCTCAGTGCCAGCCATGAGATCTTTCGCGAGAACGACGATCCCGACGAGGAACAAGGTCTCGGCTTCTTTGCCCGCTGTGGGTGGGCGGATGGCGATACGGCGGAACTCGAATCCTTCTGGAGCGTGGGCCTGCAATACCGCGGGGGACTCGAATCGCGGGACAAGGATGTGCTTGGGATCGGCCTGGCGAGCGGAAGGTTCGCCGACTTGGACGACCCCGAGGGATTCGAGGACGGTGAACGCGTGGTGGAGCTCTACTACAGCCTGGCGATCTGCCCAACGATCAGTTTGTGCCCGGACGTCCAGTACGTTGCCGATCCCGGCGGCGAATCCGGCGCGGACGACGCTCTGGTCATCGGCGTCCGCGCCCGCATTCTCATCGAGTGATACGAGGGAACCCGTCGGGCAATCAATGGGTCGATGCGTGTGTGTTTGTGGATGAGGGCTTGGGGTCTTTCATGGCTACGAGCAGGGCGCCGGCCGCCGCACCGGCAGAGTAGCTCAACGCGAGGGACCAGTTGTTAGTCCGGATAAAATTCGACAGTACCCACAACCCCAAGAGATTTTCGATAAAGACAATGCATACGAGTAGCACCTTCTCCCCACGAGCGCACGCTAAAGTGCGCCGCAAGGCGAGATACCATTCGCCGCAGCCTACGGCAAGGTAAAGGATCATCGTCGGGAGGAGGCTCATAGTCGTCCTCCTGCCCGCAGGTCCAATGGGCCAAGATGTTTTGAATGACTTCCATAGCTATAGCATACCACAATTTGGTCTGGAAGACAACTCTTTACGCGGAATTGTGCGACTGTAAAGTATTGTCAATAAACTACTTGTGTTTGATTGGTGAAATTCTTGCACGATGTCGCCGCATTGCTTGCGGGCCCGCTGTCTTCAAGTGGACTCATTGGCAGGCAAGCGGTCTACATTGCGTTGCGACCGCCACGGAACCAATCAACGAAGCGGGGCAGGCCGGTGGGGATGTCCGTGGAGGGTTTGTAGCCGAGCTGGGCCTGGGCCTTGGCGATGTCGGCGTACGTGCGGTCCACGTCGCCCGGTTGGACGGGTAGATATTGTCGGATCGCCTTTTTGCCGAGGGCACGCTCGATCTCGGCGATCAGGTCGTTGACGCGGATCGGCTGAGACTCCCCGAGGTTGTAGATCTCGTAGCCGGCGCATCGATCCATCGCGGCGACGACGCCGCTCAGGATGTCGTCGATGAAGGTGAAGTCCCGCATCATCGAGCCGTCGCCGTAGATGGGGATGGGCTTTCCTTCCTCGATGAGCCTGGTGAACTTGTGGATGGCCAGGTCCGGCCGCTGCCTGGGCCCATAGACGGTGAAGAACCGCAGGCAGTTGATCGCCAGGCCGTGCAGGTGGTGATAGGTGTGGCAGATCAGCTCGCCGGCCTTCTTCGTCGCGGCGTACGGCGAGATCGGGAAATCCACGTTGTCGGTTTCCGAGAAGGGGACTTTGCGGTTGTTGCCGTAGACGCTGGAACTCGAAGCGAAGACGAACTTCGGGACCTTTCGTTGTTTGGCGATTTCCAGGAGTGTGACGGTCCCGTTGATGTTGACGTCGGCATAGAGCGCCGGCTCGGCGATCGAGGGACGCACGCCGGCTCTCGCGGCCAGATGCACGATCACGTCCGTATCGGGCTCGACCGCGCGTTCCATTGCGGCCTTGTCCCGGATGTCGGCTTCGACGAGTCGAAAGGCGGGATGGGACAGAGAGCCTGCGATGTTGCTGCGCTTGATCCGAGGGTCGTAGAAAGGATCGAAGCTGTCGACGCCTACGACGGTCCAGCCGTCTTTTAGAAGCCGTTCCGTCAGATGGCTGCCGATGAATCCCGCTGCTCCGGTTACCAGTGCCTTCATGCTCTATCGCTCCGTTCCATCCTCTCGGCCAACTGCTTGATGTACTGACGCAGGCCCTCGGCCATGTCGTCCCGTTTGAGGGCGAACTCGATGTTCGTTCGAATGAATCCTTCCTTGTTGCCGATGTCGCATCGCCGGCCTTCGAGTTTCAGGCCGTAGATGGGTCGGTCTTTGACGAGCGTTCTGAGCGCCTCCGTCAGGCCGATCTCGCCGTTGGCGCCGGGCGTGACCTGTCGGATATGTCCCATGATGTCCGGCGTCAACAAGTATCGACTGGCGATCGCCAGCCTCGAGGGGGCCTTTTCGGGCCTGGGCTTCTCGATGAAGTCGCGAATCCGGTAGACGCCCGGCTCGATCTCCTCGCCGTCGATGATGCCGTACAGGCTCACCTTCTTCGGCTCCACCTCTTCGAGCAGGATGACCGGCTCGTGCAACCGCTCGTACAACTCGACCAGTTGCATCGCGGCGGGCTTGACCGCGTCGATGACCGTGTCCCCGAGCAGGATGACGAAGGGCTCGTCGTTGATGTGGTGGCGAGCACAGTGCACCGCGTCGCCGAGACCTCGCATTTCCTTTTGCCAGACGAAATGAATGTCCGCCAGTTCGGAGATCCGTCGGACCACCTCCAGTTCCGTCGTTTTGCCCTGCGATTCGAGCTGCCGCTCGAGCTGGAAGCTGCGGTCGAAGTGCTCCTCGACGGAGCGTTTGCCCTTGCCGATGACCATGAGCAGGTCGGTGATGCCCGCGCGAACGGCCTCTTCGACGACGTACTGAATGACCGGCGTATCGACGATCGGCAGCATCTCTTTCGGCTGCGACTTTGTGGCCGGCAGAAAGCGGGTCCCGAAGCCGGCGGCGGGAATGACGGCCTTGCGGATCATGTCTTGGCGTTTCCTATTCCGGGGACAATCCTGGGTTTAATGACCTTGATGGCGAGCTGGTGGAGCTTCTTTCGCAGCTCGGTGAACATCCGCTCGTCTTTGTACGTGCCGACGATGGCGCCGCCGGAGCCGGTGAACTTGGCGCTGGCGCCGACGGACCGGGCGGTTTGCACCATGCGGATATTCTCCTCGGCGATCTTGTAGATCTCGCACCGCTTGTCGAAATTGGCGTTCAACATGTCGGGAATTAGATCGAGCTGCCTGTTGAGGAGGTACTTTTTCACCTTCTCCGCCAGATTCGCCCAGAACTTCATGGCGTTGACGACTTTGGGCTCGCCCAGTTCGAAGCGATGGCGGATGTTGTTGTGGAACGTCTCGGTTGGTTCGCTCAGGTCGTCGCGGTAGGCGATGTAGAGCTTTGGCAACAGCCTGGGGTCCATCGGCTCGTAGTTGCCGTACCCTTGCTTCTGCATGATCTCCTTAGCGAAGTCCATGTAGACCAGGCCCTCGTAGGCCTGAATGACGCGGTCCTGGAGTCCCGCGGGGATCAGCAGTTCCTGCGCCTCGGCGGCCAGGACCAGATTGGCCTGGACGTACCGGGGGATGCTGACGCCGTAGAAGGCCATCAGGGCCCGCAGACACGCCGTGATGATCGCGCTGGAACCGGCCAGGCCGACGCCGTGGGGAATGTCCGAATTGTAGCGGATCGAGAAGTTTTTGTCGTGCAGGTCGATCTGGTTTTCCTGGCAGTAGTCATAGAAACGTTTGATCGTGGCTTTCAGCAGGCGGATACCGCCGTAATAACCGTGCAGTCGTACGTCCTTCACCAGGCCCTGAATACTGCCAAAACAGGATCGATCCTTCTCGCTTGGAAGGATCTCCAACTCCGGCGTCTCGTACAGGACCACCTCCGCCCGGAAGTTGCTGAATGCGAAGGAGATCGTCTTGCCAAAGTACCCGTCCGAGGGATTTCCCACCAGTCCCGCTCTGGGGTAAGCCTGCGTCCGAATAATCATGCGATTGTCCTCGCGAAAAGAAAGCCCTGCGGCCGCATTCCACGGCAGACAACGCCCGGCCGCACACAATCCTAAGATCGGCCAACTCGCGGTCCCAGTTTGGGCCGGATTTGCGACAGATGCTGTTTTGGGTATAGACCTATCGCTTGGTGTCCGGCGTCTCTTTCTCGAGGGGCTCGATCATATCCACGTCGATCTCGACGCTTGCGGCCTGACCCAAAATGTCGATCTGCAACACCAGACGCGTGTCCCCTTTGGTCTGCACGACAATGCCTTCCAGGCCGAGCAGGGGACCCGCGATCACCCGGCACCACTGGCCCTTTTCGAGGTACTTGTGCGGGATCAGCGGCGCTCCCGTCCGCAAAGCCTGCTCGAACCGGGCCAATTCGCTGACGAGGCTGTTTTGATCGCTCACCTCAATGAGGTTTGCCACGCGGTTGGTCTTGAGCAGCTCGATCCGCCCGGCCTCATTGCCGCAGAAGAACAAATACCCGGTGAACAACGGCAACAGCGACTTGATCGTCCGGTGACTCTGCTGGCGAACCTTCCACGTCATGGGCAGAAAGTAACTCACATTCTTGGCCATCAGATCATGCGCCAGGGCCTTTTCATTCCTGCTCTTGGTGTGGGCGACCCACCATTGCCCCTCCAACTGGCGAATAGACTCCACCTGGGGCCAGATGACTGGGGGGTTCTCATTCACCTTCAGCACGCGCGTATACCTCTATTCCCGTGGCATCAGGCCCAGCGGGGGCGAGAAAAACACCCCTCACATGGTTCCCAAAGCCTTCGATTCCTAAACCAGCGTTCGCATTCGGTCGATTCTATACGATCAGGTGAGAATATAGACGTATCGGTTTCGGATGTCAAAGCAAATGGCAGGGCAGGGTTCGAGAGATGTGAACATGGACAAGCTGCGGGTCGATGCGGCTGCGGCTACAGGGCACGGGCGATGCGGCGACGACGGCGCTCGTCCGGACGTGGTCATTCTATTCACCTGCATCGGCAGGCGGGTTTCGCTCCTGCGCAGTTTTCAGCGAGCAGCATGTGAGCTGGGATTGCGAGCCTTCTTCTGCGGCGCCGATGCGACCCGGCTGAGCCCTGCGCTGCAATTGTGCGACGCCTCGCTCCTGGTGGAGCCGACGACGAGCGTCCGATATATCGACCAGCTTCTGTGGATCGTCCGTCGGTATGCAGTGGACTTGCTGGTGCCGACTATCGATCTCGACCTGCGGCTGCTGGCCGGGCACAAGCCAGAATTCAAGGAAGCGGGATGCCGTGTGCTGGTCTCGGACCCTGACGTGATCGACACCTGTCAGGACAAGCGGCGAACATTCGGTTTCCTCCAAAAGAACGGCTTGGGCAGTCCCGTCACGATGAGCGTTCGGACTGCCCTGGCGGCCGACCTGCGGGGAGAACTGAAATGGCCCTGTTTCCTCAAGCCGTGGGATGGATACGCCAGCCTCGGCGCCACCGTGGTCCAGGATCGGCGAGAACTGCGGTTCTTTGCCCGGAAGATCCCGAATCCCATCTGCCAGGAATTCGTGGAGGGGACGGAGTACACCTGTGATGTCTACGTCGATTTCGACAGGCATGTCCGCTGCGTCGTCCCTCGCCGACGGATCGAGGTCCGCGCGGGCGAGGTCAGCAAAAGCTGCGTCGTCAAGAATCCGCAGATCATGGACCAGGCCAGACGGATGATCGAATTGCTCGGCGCCGGTCCCGGCGTCGTCACGCTCCAGTTGTTCGTGACGGATCGCGGCGAGATCAAGTTCACCGAGGTCAATCCCCGCTTCGGCGGGGGGGCGCCGCTCTCGATCCGGGCCGGCGCGGATTTTCCCCGATGGATTCTCCAGGAATTGACGGGCCAACGGCCGCAGATCGAGTTCGACGGCTTCCTCGACGGTCTTACGATGTTGCGATATGACGCCGAGGTCTGGCTCCAGGAGGCGGATCTCAAGGGCATGAAAGTCGATGTCTGATGCGCCTGCGGTCAGATCGTGACCGTCAGATACTCCGTGTCCTGGTCGAAGCACATGGCTCCCTCGAAGGCCGCCGGGACCACGAGGCAGTCTCCCGCCGTGAAGTCCACCGGCTCCGCCATCTTTGAGAGGATCGTGCCGCCGCCGGTGAGGACGATCAGCGTTCGCATGACGCCTTGCGACAGAAGCACCTGGCCGCCTTCCACTCGATGGCCCTTGTCCATCTTGAAGTGTTCGCAGTCCACGAGCCGCCCGACGGTAGTGACAGGCAGCTTGTCCGGTGTGACATCGAAGTGGATGCTTTCGAGGGCCTCCTCGACGTGGAGTGGCCTGGGTCTGCCCGATTCGTCCACCCGATTCCAGTCGAAGACGCGGTAGGTCGTGTCGGAGGGAGTCTGCACCTCCGCGACGAGCAGGCCTGCGCCGAGCGTATGCACCACGCCGGCGGGGATGAAATGACACTCGCCCGGCGACACGGGCACCTCCGCGAGCAGTTGTGCGGCGGTCCCCTCCCGGATGGCCTGGGCGAATCGCTCTTTTGTGGCCGGGGTCTTGAATCCCTTGTAGATTACAGCTCCCGGCTCGGCATGGACGATGTACCAGCATTCGGTCTTGAGGTTGCCCTTGCCCATCCGCCGGCATGCCTCGGCGTCCGGGTGCACCTGCACGCTGAGTTTCTGTTGGGCGTCGAGGAATTTGATCAGCAGGGGGAACGGTCCGGCGAAATCCCCGACGCCGGTGATTGTCTCCCCATGCTGCCGGACGACGGAACCGAGCGTTTGGCCATGGAAGGCGCCGTTGTCGATCGTGGATTGTCCCTCGGGCAGGTCGGCGATCTCCCAGCTCTCGCCGATTCGCTCTCCGGCCGGCAGGTCCTTTCCAAATGCCTCGCGGATCCGCTGCCCGCCCCAGATGCGGGGCTTGAACACAGGCACAGATCTCATGGGATAGGTTTCCATGGTTGCAATCCTACCTGTTCACAAGTGATAAGTCTACGCGCAAACGCCATGCCTGCGCGATCGAACGGCCATGACGCTATTGCAGGAAGGCCTGGATGCCGTCGGCGATGGCCTGGGCCAGCCGGTCGCGGAAGCTGTCGTCGGCCAGACGAGCGGCGTCCTGGGCGTTCGAGAGGTAGCCGAGTTCGATCAGCACGGCCGGGCCGTCCGTTTTGACCAGGACGCGGAAGTCCTCCTCGCGGATGCCTCGGTTATCCATGCCGGTCCGTTCCATTGCCTGGTTGATTGTCTGGGCGGCCTGATATGCCTGGGCGGAAGCCGCGGGTGCGACGTATATCGTGAAGCCCTGGGCGCTGCTGCTGGGTGCGGAATCCGCGTGGATGCTCACGAACAGGTCGGCGTTGTGCTGATTGCCGATCGCCGCTCGGTCCTCCAGTTCGATGAATTGATCCTGCCAGCGGGTCATGACCACACCGATGCCTCGTTGTTCGAGCAATCTGGCGATTTTTGCGGCTACCCGCAGATTAACATCCTTCTCTTTCAAGCCGCTAAAACTGATGGCCCCGGGGTCACGGCCGCCATGCCCGGCGTCAATGACCACGAGTCCCTTCGTTTTGCGTCGCGGCTTGACGACCGGTTTTTCCGTCGCGCCGCTGCTCAACAGGGGACGGATCTGGTCCACCAGTGTCGTAGACACGTAGAAGACGCCGCCGGATTCCTTGACGACGCCCACCGAGCCGACGGGCTTGCCGTTGACGAAGAACCGTCCATCCGTGTGGGTGAAGAGGATCACGGTATTCGCCGTGTTTTTCATGATGACGAAAGTGTCGTCCCGCTTGTCGATCCGCAACCCCAGTTGCGACGCCAACTGTTCGAGGGTTATCGTATTCTCGCCGACAACCATGCCGGGAGCCCCGGGTTGAGGACCCTGGCAACCGGCGATTCCCATCGCCAGACACGCTACTGCAATGAATCTCCAGGTTCTTGTAGTCATATAGATGCTTTTATCGGAGATTCGGCGGCGAAGGGTTTAGACATTTTCTATTCAGACCAGTTTGCGGCCATCCGGGCGAAGTCACGCAGGTCCACCAAGCCGTCCCGGTTGGCGTCGGCCCGTTCACAGAAATCGTTATGTCGGGAACTCGAAGTCGCCAGCCAATAGTGGCTCAGTTCGGCCATATCCGCAATGTCCACCATGCCGTCCACGACGAGATCGCCCGCGAGCGGCTCGACATTGAACACGATGGTGAAGGGCTCTGAGGGTTCGTATTGATTGTCGTCCTCGATGCGGTCATAGGTCCGGAAGGTGATCCATTGCAGACTTTCGCCGTCCGTGGCCTGGTAAGACATGTGCATGTGGGCGTCGCCCCGCAGATCATGGATGTAACTGTGATCGAAGCTCTGCCCGGCCGCGTCGATCGTGAACTGTGGATACTCCTTGTGGACGGCGCGAAGCCCCTCCGACAGGGCAATGCACTCGACCGTGACGCAGTAATCGACGTCCGGCTCGCCCGCGAGGCTGCGGTTGGGGTCGTAGGTATAGGTCGCGCCGGCGTCGTCGGCCTGGAACATGTCGAACCCGGGCTCGCCGATGCGATAGGGATAAGTTGTGAAAAAGCTCTTCTGCAGGGGGTAGAACCAGTCCTCATAGGAGGTCTCGCCCATGTTACGGTATTTCTGCCAGGCGTCGACAAACAGCGTCTTGTCGTCCGGCGTCCCTGCGATACCGTCGCGATTACAGCCGATGATGAAATGATCGAGCGGGCACTCCGCCTTCGCGGACAGACAGCACGCCAGGATCGTCCCGATGCAGATGGCAGCGACACGCTTCATATTCCTGCTCCTCAGTTATGGATTCTCCGGCCACTTCGGCGCGGCCTCGGGATACCAGTTGCAGACGCCGGGGTAGTCGTAGGTTCGCTCGAACACCAGGCTTTCCGCGTGGCTATCCGCGAAAAGATAGTGCGATGTCCCGTGGTGCCTGTCCCAGGCGATGAATTGCTTCGCATAGTCCACCGACCCTTCCCAGGTCTCCGGATGGATGTGGTCGGCCAGGTTGAAGTTCTCCGTGTCCGGGGCTTCGCTGATCCAGATGCACGACATCGGCCGGCGAATCGCGTTGACGCAGTTGTAGCGATTGGACTTGGCGCCGTAGCGATAGTGGATCGGGTCGAGCATCGCGTTGACCGCAAAACTCGAGTACCGAGCGTCCTTCTGCTCGCTGAGCGGCTTGTCCCAGTTGACGAAATCCTTCCCCTTGTCGCTGGGGCAGCGGAACAGGAGTTGTTCCTTGGTGTAGTGTGTCAGGACCCGCAGCCAATGATCGTTGGGGTCGGTGATGTGACACGAACTGGGCGGCAGGCGGTACTCGGAGTCCGGCAGATACGTCTGCAGTGCGATGCCGATCTGTCGCAGGTTGCTCTGGCAGGCGATCTTTTGCGCCTGTTTGCGGGCCCGGTTCAGCGACGGCAGCAGAATCGCCATCAGGATCGCGATGACCGCAATGACCACGAGCAGTTCGATCAGAGTAAAGGCCTCTCGACAGAAGCGAGATCCGGGGCGTCCGCAGACGCCCCGGATGGTTCTCCACCACCGCCGCGATTGGCACGAATCCATTCTCATGGTTATACCTCGATTCCCGCACGGATCAGTCCTCATGATCGTGGTCATGGGCTTCAACCTCGTCGCCGGAGTAGATGCCCGATTGGTCCCACTGATCGATGAGGATCTGAAGGTCTTCGATATCCACCACGCCGTCATTGTTCAGGTCGCCGGCGATTGGCTGGATGACCGTCCTGGCGAAGCGGATCGTGAAATTGGCGGAACGCTGGTACAGCCCCCCGGCGTCATGGGCCGACAGGACGACATAGACCTCGTCATCCGTGTCGTCGAGCCAGAAGTAGAAGCCCGCGTGGGCGTGGATGCCCCAGGCGTTCTCATCGTCGAGCCATTTCTTCTCCAGGAAATAGGTGCTGCTGTCGTGCTCCAGGGCCGCGGTGTCGTCGGACAGGAGCATGAGGAAATCGTCTTCATCGAGGTTGTCGCTGACGCCTTCTCGCTGCAGGTAGATGTTCCAGGCAGGCGTCGTGTTGGCGTCGGCGCTCTGAAGATTCCAGGCGCCCTGGGGACCGAAGGCGGAGTGCCAGCCGTCGATGTGCTCCCGGCCATTGGGGTCGCCGTAGCCTGCGGCCTTGCTGTACAGGAAATTGCACGTGTACAACGTCTTGTTCGGATCGCTGGGCTTGACGATGCACTCTCCTTCCTCATGGACCTGCGTCAGGACGAGGAAGGTGTTCCCGTTGGCCTGTGCCCAGGCAGGCCAGCCGGGCGTCGCGCAATCATGAATCGGCGGCAAGGAAAAGAACCAGAGCTTGTTGTCGTCGGTCGGGTCCGAGTCCACGAACCCCTCCGCGGGATTGCTCCAGTCTGCCGGACGCCAGGTCGGGTTGATCCCGATGTGTGTGTGGGCGACCGTGCACTCGCCGTACGCGAACGGAACGACCGTGGTGAGCAGGCCGACTACGACCATTGAAAATCGAATGAAACAAAACGAAATTGATGTTCTCATCTGTCATATCTCCTCGATGCTGTGTGGGCGAAAACCAATCCCCTGCGCATGCCTGTAGAGGGGATGCGCGAGCGATGGGCGTTCTCGGAAAGCCGTCTCTGCCCCGGGGGTGGAAAAAACACCCCTGCGGTGAGCGGACAGACTCCTCTCCGAACATCCTGCAGGATGCGTCAGCAGGGAGGACCGCGAGGCCGGGAGATCTGAAGGTGACACGTCTCGATGTGTTCGTTGAATCCCAGGACATCCACGCGGAATTCACGGGTGTCGTGGACGATCGCGACGCTCGGGGCAAGCGTTGCCTTCTGGGGAGCGACCACGAGCTGCTGACAGATCGAGCACTCGTGCGAATCGTGGTGTTCTGTGTGGTTGACGCTGAGCAGGTGGATGGCCAGCAGCAGCCCGCTCGTCATGGCGACGAAGGCCAGACACGCCGAAACCAGCGTGGCAATCCGGATCGAATCTGCGAGTTTTCTGCGGCCGATTCTCATGGTTCACTCTTTGGTTTTGCCTCGACTGGCGACCGGTCACGCGCAGGCCGGGCACAGACCCTCCAAACGCACCTGCTGGCGGGTGATGACGAATCCCTTGCGGGGGATGACCGCCATCGGCAGCGTGATGTCCGTCATGCACTGTGTCACGCCGCAACGGGTGCATGTGAAGTGCGGGTGGCACTGGTGCTCTGTGCAGTGATCCGCCAGCTCGAAGTGCCAGGCACGATTCTCTATGAAGGCGCGATGGACCAGCCCGGCCTCCGCCAGCGACTCCAGTGTCCGGTACACCGTGACCCTGTTCAGCGTTCGGCTCTCCAACTGCCCGCTGATCTGGTCCTGGGACAACGGGCCAACGGTCTCCATGAGCACCTTCAGGATGGCGACCCGGGCCTTCGTGCAGTACAGCCTCGCCTTCTTGAGCATGCGTCGAGCCCTGTTGTCATGTTGGTCGATCACGAGTGCACCTCCTGCGGACGGTGGTGGCAACTGCACTGCCCATTGTGCAGTTGCGGCGAACGGACGAAGAGCATAGGGAACACGATATCGCTGACGCAGCAGGGCAGCCACACGGAGATGAACAGGACGGCAAAGACCCCGATGAACAGCATGGGGGTCATCTCGCGGTGCGTGTTCATCAGGACATGGAAAGACGAGGCCCACGTGCTGATCAGGATGTGGCCGGCGTGGGGAAACTTGGTGTGCGGCCAGAACCAGGCGATCAGAATGCCGAGGATCGCCGCGGGGTTGACGAGATACCATTCTTCGATGAAGCCGAGGTGAATCCGCGGTCCGTGCCCGTGAGCGTCCGCCTCATGCTCGTGTTCGTCGTGGACTGCCGCCGGTTCGGAGGAGTCCCCATGCTCGTGCAGGCTGGCGTGGGTGGGCACGGCTACGCCGAGGAAGTTCTCGCCGAGGAACGGCAGGATTGAGTCGCTCAGTGTGGCGACCCCAACGGCCCCGACGTACCCGACGACCAGGATCAACAGGAAACTCCGCTTCTTCTCATGGAGTTTGAACAACGAGGCTGTCACGATGGCCGACAGAATTACATGCGCGGGGTGAAACACCTGAAAGAGCCGCAGGCTCACCTGCGGCGATGCCTTGGCGAACACCAGCATGGCTACGATGCCTGTCACGGCCCCGAACAATGTAAAGGGCGCGTGGGCCTTGAGTTCCGAGAGAATAGCATTCAGTCTTTGCTGCATTCTTCTACCTGTTCACTGTGATATGCGATCAGCCGTTCGACAACGGGGACATTATAAGTCTTTACGTAAGAATTTGCAACTAAGTTGCATATTTTCTTTCGGCCCAGATGTTTTGTACGTTTTATTTGGTGCCGGCCTATACCGGTGTTAAGAAGTATGGCCGCCGGAAAGGGCAATCATTCCGCGTCGGCCCCTGGGGCAAGAGACCTGCCTTGAGTTTGTCTAAAGGCTTGTATAAAAGAGACTTACCGTGATTCCAAACATGCAGGAACTGGCTGTTCAATCGAGCGAGGCAACGCTGCTGACCGCGTTCATGGCCGGGACGGCTGTTTCGCTGAGCCTCTGTGCTGTCGTCCGGCTGCCCATCGTGTTGGCTTACGTGGCCGGGGCGGCTCGATCCAAATGGCATGGGTCGGTCCTTTCGGTCCTCTTTGCCTTGGGATTCATCGCAGGCACTGTTCTGCTCGGCAAGATGACGGCGGCCGCCGACGGGGGTATTCTGGGGATGAACAAGTATTTGTTCTGGGCACTGGGCACGGCCCTGTTTGTCATGGGGGTGCTCATCTCGGGATTGGTCAATCCCCGCCTGCTGCCCGAGAGATGGCAACGGGGCGCAGAGCGGCTGTCCAGGACCGGTTCGCCGGGAGCGTTTCTGCTCGGCAGCGCCTTCGGTCTGTTGCAGACGCCGACGTGTCTCAACTGTGGGACTGCGATCCAGACCTTGTCCGAGGCCGTTCGCAGTTCTGCGTCGGGCGGATCTGTCTTGTTCATCGTGTTCGCCGCAGGACAGAGCGTCCTCATGGTGGCGGTGGGCGTTTTGTTCAGCCTGGCCATGCCGAGACTGCTCCTGGCCCTGCGAACGCGGATGTGCTCTGTCGAGCAGCGAATCCAGTTGCTGGCCGGCAATATGCTCATGATTCTGGGTGTCTACTTTGTCATCGTCAGTTAACAGGTGCCCCATGGAAGATCGTCTGCTTGCCTCTCGTCAGCGTCGCGAACGCATACAAGAGTACAAGGATACCGCAGCCAAGAGTTGTTACAGTCTGATCATCATCGTCGTGGCTCTGATCCTGTTGCGTCCGGTCATGGTGAATCAGATCCTCGGACTGGCCAGCGCGTATTCCAACGCCGGACTGCTCGATGAATCGATGCGCCAGTGCGACAAGGCCCTGCTCATCGACGGCAACAGCAGCGGGGCGTGGAGCCAGTCGGCCAGGGTCTATAAGGCCCGCGGCGATCGCTATATGGCTTACGCAGCATACCAGAGGGCGGTCGAGGCCGATCCATCGAATTGTTCCGCCAACTTCGAGCTGGCCATGATGTACGTCGAGGACGGCAAACACGCATTGGCCATTCCCTGTTTCGATCAGGTGCGAAGGCTCGGGCCGGAGAAGGCCAGGGTTTCCAGCGAGCCAAGGAATCCCTACCACCGCGCGTCGCTGGAGATGCTGATCCTCTGCTACGAAAAAGAGAACGACGTCGCCAATATGGAAGTGGCGATCAAGGAAGCCAGGATCTTCTATCCCAACAGCAGTGTCGCCCGGGAACACTCGGTTCCGCTGCCCGAGAAATAGCAGCTTCTTGCGGAGGTCCTACACGAACCGCTCAATCGTGCGCACAGGGAATTCCCCTGTTCAAAAAGCGTTGCATGTCCGCTGCCGCCGGGTAAACTGATCCGGTCATGAGAACTCTTACACAGCGATCTGAATTGGGGCAGGTGCCGGAGGGATGCGTCCTGACGGTCGGGAACTTCGACGGCGTGCACGTCGGCCACCAGGAGATTTTCCGCACCGCCCGGCGGATTGCCCGCGAGCGGGCCACGCAGATGGTCGTGATGACGTTCGAGCCGCATCCGGTGGCGATCCTGCACCCGGAAAGCGCGCCGGGCGTGCTCACGCCTCTGTCGTTGAAACTTCACCTGCTGGAGGACTACGCCGACAACTGCATCATCGTCCTGGAAGACAAGAAAGCCCTGTTGAAGCTGTCGCCGGAGGCCTTCGTGGACAAATTCCTGATGGCCACGATTCGACCGGCGGTCATTGTCGAGGGGGACGATTTCCACTTCGGCGCCGGCCGGGCGGGCGACATAAAGACTCTGGCCGAGTTCGGGCGGGCGAAGGGCTTTGAGGTCGTGGTCGTTCCGGCCCGGCAGATCGAGCTGACGACCAAGCAGCACCTGCGGGTTTCGAGCACGATCATTCGATACATGCTCGAAGGGGGACACGTCGCCGACGCGGCCGCCGCGTTGTCGAGGCCGTATCGGCTCATGGGACCCATTGTCCCGGGCTGGGGCCGCGGCAGGAAGCTGGGGTTCCCGACGCTCAACATGAGCAAGCCTTCCCAGATCATCCCGGGCGAAGGCGTGTACGCCGGGTTCGTGGAGACGGCCCCGACGGAGCAGGCCTTGTTGCAGGAACACCAGCACATCCCCGCTGTGTTCAGCATCGGGCAGGCCCGGACGTTCGGTGACGAACATCCGCTCTTGATCGAGGCCCATCTGCTCATCCCGAACGTGGGCGACATGACGGGCCGGTGGCTGGCGATGGATTTTGTGCAGCATCTGCGAAGTCAGCATAAGTTCGGATCGCCCGAAGAGCTCGTGGCGCAAATCACGAAAGATTGCCAACAGGCAAGAACGATCCTTGCAGACAGTCACGATTAGGAGGTCGCCATGAAAGAAGCAAGACACATTGTACTGGGCATTCACGTCACGGATCGGGTGCATAGTGTCCGCGCCGTGCAGGAGGTGTTTACCGAGTATGGATGCAGCATCAAGACCCGGTTGGGCCTGCACGCCGTCTCGGAGGATTTCTGCTCGCCCAACGGGCTGGTGCTGCTGGAAATGGCCGGCCCGGAAAAACCGATTTTCGAGATGATGGACAAGCTCAAGGCGATCACGGGTGTGGACGTGCAGAAAATGGTCTTCGAGCACGAATGAAGTGTGTGAATCGCGAGGCGTTGCCCGACGGAGGGGTGATTCCGAGACTCATCGTGCCGGTTGTTGCATGCTGGCAAGAGACGCAGATTTGTGCGGATTGGGAATCGTTCGTGGCCTTCGGCAGGTGCGAGGAGGTGGGAGAGAGAGTACATGTGGGATTCTCTCCGGTACTTTGAGTTTACCGCTTTGAGGCCACCAGCGGGGCCTGGTATAATCCTCATGCCGTTGCGGGGGATAGGGCTCCGCAGAAGTGCGACCTGAGCACCGCAACGGTGCCAAACGGCGCTGGGCCGGTTCCCTGAAGGTGCCGGCCCTGTCTGATGAGTACGCTGGTGGCTGCAACGTGCAAAACTCCCGCCTCGGCAGAGGCGGTTTATGACGGGAGTGATCGGGGATGAAGCCCTGGACCCTGTCTTGCTGGTTATTGCAGAGGTAGAAAGGTTTCTGCGTGAGCGATGAAGTGTATCGACGAGCTGTCGAGCTGATCGACGGCTCGAATCACATTCTTGTCACGACGCACCTGAGGCCGGACGGCGACGCGTGCGGGTGCGTCGCGGCTATGAAGCATGTGCTGAAAGGACTCGGCAAGACGGTCCGGCCGTTGTTCGTCTCGCCGATGCCCGACTGGTACGGATTTCTCTTCGAGGAGAAGGTCCCCGTGCTGGGCGAGGACGTGCAGGTGGAAGACCTCGCCAGCGGCCGTTTCGGTCCGGTCGATCTCGTCGTGATTCTCGATACCAACAGCAACAGCCAATTGCCGGGATTTGAGGATTATCTCAAGCAGACAAGCGTGCCCGTCCTCGTTGTGGATCATCACGTCACGTCGGACGGCCTGGGCCGGGTCGAGATCGTCGACTCCACCGCCGCGGCGGCAGGTCTCGTGCTGCTGGAGTTCCTCAAACAGGCCGGCTGGCGGATCGGGGGTGAGGCGGCCGAGGCTCTGTTCGTGGCGATTGCGACGGACACCGGGTGGTTCCATCTTCGCAACACGGACAGCCGGGTGTTCCGCGCATGTGCGGAACTGATCGATCTTGGCGTCGATACGAACGGACTCTATCGCAGACTCTTTCAGACGTTCTCGCCCGCCCGATTCAAACTGATGGCGACCCTGCTCGACCGCGTGGAACTTCACCTGGACGGTCGGTATGCGTCGCAATACCTCATGCGAGAGGACTTCGAGCGGACCGGCGCCGCCTACCGTGACACCGAGAACATGGTCAACGAATGCCAGCGGATCGGTTCGGTGATGGTCGCGGCACTGTTTGTGGAGTTGCGGGATGGAAGAATCCGCTGTTCGCTGCGGAGCCGGCCCGATATCCAGCGTTGCGGCGGGGGCGAAGACGAGCGGGCGGTGGATGTCAGCGAGATCGCGGCAAAGTTCGGCGGGGGCGGTCACAGGATGGCCGCCGGCACGTATCTGCCCGCCCCGATGGAACACGCCATGCAGTTGATCCGCGACGAAGTGGCGAAACGGCTCGGCTGACGATGTGAAATGGTTGGTTCCCGTCGAGTTGCGTCCGTATAATCGTCGCTGGGTTTGCGGATGTTCCAGTCCAGCGTGGAGGCTTGGATTTTGTCAGAGTTGGTCCCAGGGGCAGTGACGAGTGCAGGCGGTTCTCCCCCCAGGTTGCGAGTTCTGAGCATTCTCGTCCTGTCGATCCTGTTGGTGGTAATTCCGGTCCTGTTCACCACCTCGCTGTACACGCCCGACGGCATGAGCAGGAACGGCTCGATTACCCATCTGCTTGTGCCGCTTGCGGACGTGCTCATCATGCTGCTGATTGTCCTGGTGGTCCGGCGGACCGGAGCGGCGGGCGACCTGGACCTCGTGTGGTTTCGACGAAGCCCGCTCGATGCGGCGGCGATTCTCCTGCTGCCGGTCGCTACGGTATTGCTGATGTTGCCGGCTGCTGTGTGGACGGACACGCTGGGCTTGAGGCTGGCCCCCGATCGCGTGTTCGTGCCGGAGGGAAGGGACCTCGCCTTCTTCGTGGCGCTGACGCTTGGCATCGTCGTCGTGGCGCCTGTGTTGGAGGAACTATTCTGGCGGGGCTTCGTCCAGCGTGCGTTCGAACGTCTCGTCGGCCCGTTGCCGGCCCTGTTGGCCCAGGCGATTCTCTTTGCGGCGATGCATCCGTCGCCCTTCGGCAGGTTCGGTCCGGCGCTGGCTCTCGGCCTGGTCGCCGGGATTTGGCGGTGGAGACGCAGAACCCTGATCCCGATCATCCTGGGCCATGTGATCCTCAACGGTCTCTATTGCGCCGGACAATGGCCTCACTGGCTGGACAACTCCCGGGTGAAGATCACGACGGACTATGTGGCACAGATGACCGAAGCTTCGTGCCCGCCGGAGTACGACACGAACGCGGACGCTCGCGACTGCTATGAGCAGGCGTATCGTGCGGTCGTGGCGATGCCGGAGATGCTTGGCGTCTATCGTGGAGGGCTGCCCAGGGACTGGTCGGAGGAGGCGTTCGCGGAACTCCGCACGTGGGTGGCCGCGAACCGGCGGGCGTTGGAGCTGATGGCCCTGGGTGCCCAGAAGCCCTGTTATCGTCCGATCTACGTGGGGGACAGTGCGATGTTCGCTGGCATGCCGGAAGGCGCCGGCCCCCGGCATTTGGCCTTCGTATTGGACACCCGCATCAAGCTGGAGGCCTTCGACGGCGAGGACGAACAGTTGCTCGCCGACGTGGCGACGTTCCATCGGTTCGCCCGCCATTTCGAAGGCAGAAAAGTCCTGTCGCATCAACTCTTCGGGGTCTCCGTTCGAACCCTGTTGGCGAACACGTTGCGTGGGATTCTCGCCTGTGAGTCCATCGCGCCTGAGACCTTGTCCTCGCTGCAGCAACATCTCGAGCGATTCGAGGACGAAGAGAAGGGCACGCTGGATTTTACGCTCGAACGGCTTGTCTGGCTGGACGGCATCCAGCGGATGTTCACGGACGACGGCGATGGGCAGGGTCGCATCCCGCGGGTCGTCATCACGCAGAGGGACAGCGCGTCCAAGGCATGGAAACTGCTGATCGATGCGATGACTCCCGCCCAGAACACGAGTCTCGTGTCGTTGGATCGACGCCAGACGACAGACTGCACGGAGGAGTTCTTTCGGCACATCGGAATCGCGGCGGCGATGACGCCCTGGGAATTCCACGCGGAACCCAACGGCGTCAGGGATATTCTGGACGATCTGATCCGGCGGAATACCTACGTTGGATTGCTCGGGGCCGTGTGCCGGGGAGTGATCGATCTGCCCTGGCGCGCCCGAACGGACCTCGCGGCGCTGGTGGCGACGATCGCTGCGACGCGTTACGAGACGGAGCACGATGAATACCCTGAGTCTCTGACGCAGCTTGTGGAGACGGGGTTTTTGAGTCGTGTGCCGCAGGACCCCTACTCGGCCGGTCCGCTGATCTACCGACGCGTGGGCAACGGGTTCCTGCTCTACAGTTGCGGCTCGGACTTCGACGACGACGACGGGACCCCCAGTCAGTGGGGACAGGGCGACCGCGGCGGCGATCAGGTCTTCTGGCCGGTGCGGTAGCTGGGAGTCTTCCCGCGTTGTTGGGAATGCACAGATGGGTGTTGCCGATGAATCGAAACATTGAAATCAAGGCTCGGGCGTTTGACCTGGCTGCGGTTGAGAAAAAGGTGCGGAAACTGGCTAACGAAGGACCGATTCTCCTCGAGCAGGAAGATGTCTTCTTCCGGTGTCCTCAGGGTCGTCTGAAGCTCAGGCGATTGGCCGACGCCGGAGAGGGCGAATTGATTGCCTACAATCGGCCGGACGCCTCGGGGCCGAAGGAATCCCGGTATCTCGTGTATCGAACGGACGATCCCGACGGTCTCTGTGGCACACTGGCTGAGGCGATAGGGCTTCGCGGAATCGTTCGCAAACGCCGAACGCTCTATCGGGTCGGCCAGACCCGAGTGCATCTGGACCGAGTCGAGGGGCTGGGCGATTTCGTCGAGCTGGAGGTCGTGCTTGGCGACGGACAGGATGCCCGCGAAGGAGCCGCGATCGCACGCGAGCTGATGCTGCGGCTGGGCATCTCCGAAGACCGGCTTCTCAAGACGGCCTACATCGACATGATGGAAGTCCGTCCGACGGTAGCCCGCTGATCGGAATCCGGATTACTCGCCTTCCATGTACTCGTACAGACTCGTCAGCGCGTCCCGGCGGATCTGGCGGATTCGCTCGCGGGTCAGGCCCAGCTTCTCGCCGATCTCCTTGAGACTTAGCGGCCGTTTCTCGCCGATGCCGTAGTGGAGTCGGAGCACGTCGGCCTCTCGGGGGTCCAGCTCTTCGAGCAGCCGCAGAGCCTTGGCCTTTTCCTCACTCTCTACGAGGCAATCCTCCGGCCGGCCGGCGTTGTTGTCCTCCAGGGTCGATTCGATGGCTACCGTATCGTCCTGGTCGTCCGAGCTGAGGCTGTCCCCGGTGTTGCCGAGGACTTCGACGATCCGGTGGATCACCTTGGCCTTGCGCACGGGCAGGTGCATGAGGTTCGCCATTTCGTCGAGGGTCAGCTTCCTCCCGACCCGGCCCTCGACCTCGGAGGCCGTGTGACGCCACTGGTTGATCAGTGCGACCATGTACGTTGGGACGTGCACCGGCTGGATGTTCTCGAGCAAGGCCCGCTTGATACTCTGTTTGATCCACCAGGCCGCGTATGTGCTGAAGCGCGTCCCGCGGTCCGGGTCGAAGTAATCGACGGCCTTGATGAGGCCCAGGTTGCCCTCTTCAATCAGGTCGCCCAGACTCATACCCCGCCCGCCGTATTTCTTCGCGATGTTCACGACCAGCCGCAGATTGCTCCGCACGAGTTTCTCGCGCGCCTCCGGATCATTCTGTTCCGTGATTCGTTTGCCATATTCGTATTCCTGCTCGGCCGTGAGCAGGGAGGCCTCATCGATTTCCTTGAGGTAGTCTTTGAGTGTGGCGTCGAAAATGATATGCTCCTCCTGCCCGACTGCAAACCTCTCGGTCGCAGCTATTCGGGCAATTTCGTCATCGATCATCGGTTTTATGTCGTCGGACAGCGATCATTTCGGTCCGGCGGCTATTCACGAATCACTATCGACTGAACAGGGGAGGGAGTTTAGCCGGGGGGCGTGCGAATCTCGCCGCGAGGGAGCTGAACGTGCGAAAAACGCGGGACAATCCATCCAGCATGCGCATGGAAGGTTTTCCAGGGTAGTTGGCGCAAGGATATTGGGACGTTCGCCTACAGGAATCGTCGGACCGGTGTTCTCATCAGAAGCAGCGTGATCAGGGCCGAAACGCACACGACAAATGGTATGAACATCGCGTATTGGCCTGTCAAAGACGTCGAATGTCGCAGCCCATAGATGACCAGGGGATGAATCAGGTAGATCCCGAAGGTCAACCGGGCCAACGCGAAGACGATGTTGTTGCCTCTGGTTTGCCAGCAGTATGTGATGCAAACCAGCGAGGTTCCGATTGCATAGGGATTTCCCAGCGTGCCTGGAGTGAACAGGTGCAGAAGCTGGCCCTCAATGAGCACGGCCAGGCCGATCGCCGCGAGGAGCGTCCTTCGGAGATTCTGCGACGGGACCATGAGACACCTGCCAATCGCCAGCCCCAGGGGGATTGCAGCGAGTCCGAATTCCCACTGCGGCAGGGGCTGAGGGGCGCGGAGGCTCACCATGTTCACCTCGCAGACGGCCAACGTGAGCATTCCGAGAAGCGTCGCTGTCACCGCGACGACGACATGATCGACTTTCCGCATCCGGCGATTGACCGCAAACACGAGCAGGCTGGCGACAAACGCATAGGGCAGGTACCACAAGTGGATGCTGGCGCCGGTGACGAGGGTTCCGACGGAGAACATCTGGGCAAGGTCGGCCCAATCTACAGTATGTGCAGCCTTGGCCAGACGGCACACGCCGTAAACGGCGGACCAGAACAGCCAGGGTTTCAGAAGACGGTTCCATCGTCGTCGCAGGAAATGCGCGGTTGTCGTGCCGAAGTCTCGTGTGATGAGAGAGAAAAAGACCAACAGGAATATGGGCAGGCCGGCATAGGCGATGTGACGCCAGGGCGCGCCTTCCGTGTGAAACCAGACGATTCCAATGGCGGCCACGATGCGCAGTTGTTCGATTCCGGCGATTCGCCCCTTGGACAATGAAATCGCCGCCGGGACGGCTTGCGGCTGACGAAACATTCCACTGGTGGCAATCTCCGCGTTACCGGCTCTTGCCGGAAGTCCACCCGCCGGGCAGACATTTGTGCTCCTCCGGGCATGTGCGATGCCGGAACCCTTCGCGTGGCAATCTGCGGAAGCCATGTTTTTTTCGCCGCCTCCCGTCCTTCGCAGACGATTGGACCGTTCATTGCCGGCTGTCATCGCTTCCGTGCCTCTCACGCGCGTTTCCACGTAGCCAAAAGAGAACCGCGAACTACCCTCCGGGGGTGTCCCAGCAGATCCCAAATCCCAGTCCCCAATCCACTATTCATGGTCAGAACACAAACACACCGAAGTCGCTCCATGTCCTCGTCGTGCTGCAATCGATTCGCCGCATTGTGGATCGCACTGTTGACTAATATACCCTTCTGTTGCCGGCTTGGCAAGCACAAAACAGGGAAATTCCCCGGATGCCCGGATGGGACAAATTGCGGGCAACGGCAGGGCTGCCGATGCCGTTGTTCTCTTTGCGGACGCTCGCTTGCGGAGATGGGCTCGGTGGTTTACCATGCGATGATTCTATGATGGGTGTGAGATCCCAGTCAGGAACCAGAAATGAACCGGCAGGGGATTGGAATGAAACGATTGTGGCTATTGGGTGGCTTGATGATGACGGTGATTTCTTTTTCGGCCCAGGGGGGCCGGGGGCAGATGCAGCAGCGGGCAGAGATCCCAGCCGCGCACCAGTGGAAACTTGAAGACCTGTATCCTTCCGATGATGGATGGCGGCAGGCGAAGAACGATCTGGCGAGCCGGCTGGATGGCGTCCTGGCCTATAAGGGAAAGCTTACGAGTTCGCCTGGGACGCTTCTTTCGTGCCTGACGTTCAACAGCGAGATGGCGAAGACGTTCGGGCGTATGACCAGTTACGCGCACATGAAATCCGACCAGGACACGCGGGACGCGACGTACCTGGCCATGAAGCAGGAGATCGAACAGCTTGCGACGGAATACAACACGCGGGCGTCGTTCATCGAGCCCGAGCTGGTCGTGCTCGATGCCGAGACTGTGGCGAAGTTCATCGACGCCGAGCCGGGGTTGGAAGTGTACCGAATGTATCTGCTCGATGTGCTTCGGGGCAAGCCGCACACCCTCTCGCAGCAGGAGGAGAAGATCCTGGCCCGCGCCGGGCAGATCGCCGACACTCCCGGCTCGGTCTATACGGTCTTCAGCAACGCCGAAATGCCGTACCCCGAGATCACGTTGAATGATGGAACGGTTGCTACGCTGAACAAGTCGGGCTACGCATTGCACCGGGCCTCGGCCCATCGACAGGATCGGGAGGCGGTGTTTCAGGCGTTCTGGTCTGCAATCAACCAGTTCCGGCAGACCTTTGGCGTCCAGCTTTACTCTCACCTCCAAACGCACATCTTCTACACGCGGTCGAGAAACTATGAGTCGTGTCTGTGCCGCGCGCTGGATCGCAACAACATCCCGATTGAAGTCTATCACAGCCTGATTCGCAACGTCCGCGACAACTTGGACACATTCCATCGGTATTTGCGTCTCAAGCAGCGGATGCTCGGCGTTGAGACGCTGAAGTACTCCGATCTGTATGCTCCCACGGTCAAAGGGATCGATTTGAAGTACACGTTCGACGAGGGCAAGGAGCTGTACCTCGATTCGCTCAAACCGCTTGGGGCGGACTACCGCCGGGCCGCGGAGGGAGCCTTCGAACAACGATGGATCGACGTTTACCCCACACCCGGCAAACGCTCGGGCGCCTACTCCAACGGCAGCGCGTACGATGTGCATCCGTATATCCTGCTGAATTTCAACGGCCGGTACGACGACGTCAGCACGCTGGCGCACGAGATGGGGCACGCGCTGCACAGCTACTACGCCAACAAGAGTCAGCCGTTCCCGCTGGCCGACTACTCGACGTTTGTGGCCGAGGTGGCCTCGACGTTCAACGAGGCGCTGCTCATGCGCAAAATGCTGGCGGGAATTGAGGATGACGACGTGCGGTTGTCGCTACTGATGAGCTACCTCGACGAGATCAAGGGCACCGTTTTCCGGCAGACCCAGTTTGCGGAATTCGAGCTGCGGATGCACGAGATGGCCGAGCGGGGCGAGCCCCTGACCGGTGACGCCTTCACCAGACTCTATGCCGAGATCGTCCGCGATTATTACGGTCACGACAAAGGCGTCTGCGTCGTCGACGACCTGTACACTGTGGAGTGGGCCTACATTCCACACTTTTATTACAACTTCTATGTCTATCAATACTCGACATCGTTCACTGCCGCAACGGCCCTGGCCCAGGAGGTGCTTGAGGGGCAGGAAGACGCCGCGAGCAGGTACTTGCGTTTCATCTCCGCCGGCGGCTCGGACTATCCCATCGCGATCCTCAGAGAGGCTGGCGTGGATATGACAACGCCGGAGCCGTTCAGAAAGACCATGATGGTGATGAACCGTACCATGGACGAGATCGAGGTAATCCTGGCTCGCGAAAAAAGGGGATCATAACGACGCGGCCGGCGGTTTACCGAAGAGGGATGCGCCGAGACGGAGCCGTTTGAATGATGAGGAGAACTGTCAGGACCGTCGTCGGCGTGATCCTCGTTGTCCTGGGATTCCTTGCGTTGGTTACACCCTTTTCGCCTGGCTCCTGGCTGATTCTGATTGGCCTGGAGTTCCTTGGGTTGCGAATCCTGCTCGAGAACAGACTCTGGGGTTGGACAGCAACCAAGCCCGACAGTCGCGTCCGGCGGGCGGTTCGTAGAATCCTGTGCCTGCGGAGGCGGGAGGCACGCGGACGCGAGAGAAAACGCCGGGAAAAGAAGGGCAACACGTGATCGCGCGATTGACCCAGGTCAGACGTCCTTGAGATCCTCGCCGTCGGCGTCCAGGTCATCCAAGTTGATGAAGCTGTCCGACACGTCGAGATCGTCCAGTTCGTCGCTCAGTTCTTCGTCCAGGTCCTCTGCGGGTTTCTCACTCAACTCCTTGTCGAGTTCGTCGCCCAGTTCATCTTTGGGCATGGTTTTGGGCTTGGACACGGTTTTCGGAGTCTGTGCGGCGGCCTTCTTCGTCTTGGGCGGCGGCACAATCTTGGCCGGCTTGCCGTCGATCTGGCAGACGAAGGTCAGCGGACCGATGCGAATGTAATCCCCCGGCTTGATTGGAATCTCCTTTTCGGGATCTACCTTCTTGCCGTTGACAAACGTGCCCGCGCGCGAGCCGAGATCGCGCAGCTTCATGAAATCCCCGTTTTGCGACAGTTGACAGTGTTTCCGCGATACCGTGGGAAGCGGTATTCGCAGATCGCAGTCATGCCTTCGACCCAGGACCGCTACCGGGTGGGGCAGAGCGAAGGTCTTGTGCGGTCCACTGCCATTGAGAAGCACCAAGTTCGTGTTCATTGGCCCGCCTTCGAGATTGCGATGCACATGCGCTCCAACATCTCTATTCTACCAGATTGTCTGTCCCATAACAAGAGTCAACCGCGGTAAAGTGTCGGTCCATTGCAGTATTGCTGTAACTCTCTATGTATCTAATGGTTACGATTTCCGCACTCCTCGTGGCCGGGCGGGATGGCCGGTCGGGCCGCGGATGGAAATGTAGCATCGCCACAGGATTCGGACGATGCTTGACATTGGGGGTGGGTCCAGTATATTCGGGGAAACGCAATAGAGACGTGCGATTTTGGAAGGATGTATGGCAAGGATCACACTACCGGACGGCAGCAGCCTGGAAGTCGCCGAAGACGCCACTGCCAGGCAAGTCGCCGAGAAAATTGGCCCGGGCCTGGCCAAGGCCGCTGTGGCCGCGAAAATCGATGGGAAGCTGGTGGATTTGAGTACGCCGATCACGGGCAATCCGCGTGTCCAGATCATTACGTGCAAGGACAAAGAAGGCGTGGACACGATGCGCCATAGTTGCGCGCACGTCATGGCGGAGGCCATCTGCAGCCTGTGGCCCCAGGCGAAGCTCGTCTACGGCCCGACGGTGCAGGACGGGTTCTACTATGATATCGACCTCGACGAACCGATTCGGCCGGATGACTTTCCGCGGATCGAAGCGAAGATGCAGGAGATTGTCCAGGCCGACAAGCCGTTCAAACGCGCGGAGATGTCCCGACAGGAGGCTTTGGAGAAGCTCAAGGGCGACAAGTACAAGAGCGACAACATCGAGCGGGTCGATAGTCAGGTCATCAGCTTCTACTCGCATGGCGACAACGGGTTCCAGGACCTGTGCCGCGGTCCGCACGTCCCCAGCACCGGCAGGGTCGGCAGTTTCAAGATCATGTCGGTGGCAGGGGCCTACTGGCACGGCGACGCCACGCAGAAGATGCTCCAACGCGTCTATGGCACGTCGTGGCCGACCCAGAAAGACCTCGACGGGTACATCAACCGTCTGGAAGAGGCCAAGAAACGCGATCACCGTGTCCTGGGCAAGCAGCTCGAGCTGTTCAGCTTCAGCGAGATGGGCCCGGGCTTTGCGTTCATACACCCCAAGGGCATGATCGTCTGGAACGAGATGCTCGACTTCATGCGGCAGATGAACCGCAAGTACGGGTACAAGGAGGTTCGCACCCCGATCATTCTCAACGAGGAACTCTGGCACCGCAGCGGGCACTGGGACAACTACAAGGAGAACATGTACTTCACGAAGATCGACAATGTCGATTATGCGGTCAAGCCGATGAACTGCCCCGGCGGCTGTCTGTTGTACAAGACGACTCGGCACTCGTACCGGGAGCTTCCGCTTCGAATGGCCGAGTTCGGCATGGTGCACCGGCACGAAGCCAGCGGCGTGATGCACGGCCTGTTCCGCGTTCGTCAGTTCACCCAGGACGATGCGCATATCTACTGTATGCCGTCGCAGATCGAGTCGGAGATCGTCGGTGTCATCGACCTGATCTTCGAGACATACAAAGCCTTCGGGTTCACGGATTTTGCGATTGAGCTTTCGACGAAGCCGGAGAAACATATCGGTTCCGACGAGATCTGGGAGATTGCCACCAACGCACTGAAGGCGGCCCTCGATCACAAGAAGATCACCTTCCGGATCAACGAGGGCGACGGCGCCTTCTACGGCCCGAAGATCGACTTCCACGTCAAGGACTGCATCGGTCGGTCGTGGCAGGTGGGCACGATCCAGCTCGACTTCTCGATGCCCCAACGGTTCGAATTGACCTATGTCGATGAGGACAACAGCGAGAAGACGCCGGTCATGATCCATCGCGCTGTGCTGGGCTCGCTGGAGCGGTTCATGGGTATCGTGATCGAGCAGTACGCCGGGGCGTTGCCGTTGTGGCTGTCGCCCGAGCAGGTTCGCGTGATGACGATCAGCGAGAAGAGCAACGAGTACGCCGCCAAGGTACAGCAATCGCTCAACGGGGCGGGCCTGCGATGCGGAATGGACGTTTCGGACGAAAAAATCGGGGCCAAGATTGCCAAGGGCCACGCGGAAAAGATCCCCTATATGCTCGTCGTGGGGCCCAAAGAGGCCGAATCCAACAGGGTCAATGTGAGAATTCGGGGCAGCCAGGAGACCCAGACGGTTCCGGTCGAGCAGTTCCTTGCAGCGGCACAGCAGAAAATCGCCGATAAAGCGGTCGATACGGCATTTTGATATGCAGCGAACGGCTCGGAATGTGATACAGTATACCCTGAATTGAGAGTGACGATCGACTCGTGTGGGTCGACGTGGCAGATGGTTTTGAGAAAGGCAAGGTGGTCGACAACAGTGAAAAAGGGTCTACGCATAAACGGGGGGATCAGGGCCGACAAGGTCCGACTCGTCGATGAGGCAAACAATCAGATTGGGGTCGTCTCGAAGGAAGAGGCGATGAGCAAGGCCCAGGAGGCTGGTCTGGACCTTGTTGAGGTGGCGCCGAATAGTGAGCCGCCGGTGTGCCGGATTATGGATTACGGCAAGTGGCTGTACCAGCAGAAGCGTCGGGTCCGCGACGCCCACAAGAAGACGGTGCACCCGGTGGCGACCCTCAAGGAGATCCGCCTGAGACCCGAGACGGACAAGCACGACCTGGAAGTGAAGATGAAGCATGCCCGCGAGTTCCTGGGCAAGGGACACCGGGTCCAGCTCTCGCTTTTCTTCCGCGGCCGCCAGATGCTGCACAAAGAGAAGGGGTACGAATTGCTCAATCAGATCATGGCGAGCCTCGAAGATCTTGCCAAGGTTGAACGGCCTTCCATGTTGACGGGCCGTCGAATGACTCTGCTTCTTATTCCGAAATAGTAGTCGGCGGGCCGCCTGCAGGGGGCCCGCAATTTCGAGGGAGCAGGGGGCATCTTCGAGCCTGTCGATAGCAGGGGCGATGATTTTACGTTTTTTTTCAATACGGGTTGACCGTGACCCGCCTGGAGGGTATACTTCCCCTTTTGCCCAGAACACGGAA
Organism: uncultured Pirellulales bacterium; assembly: GCA_964507995.1. Lineage (GTDB taxonomy): Bacteria > Planctomycetota > Phycisphaerae > Sedimentisphaerales > Anaerobacaceae > PLanc-01. The sequence goes on from CAZDTD010000002.1 coordinate 70,703, forward strand.
AGTGTATAGGCTGTTTGAGGATTATATGCCGAAGCAGAAACAGAAGACACATAAAGGTCTCGCCAAGCGGGTCAAGTTGACGGCCCGTGGCAAGATTAAGCACCGAAAAGCCGGCAAGGGCCATTTGATGAGCGTCAAGAGCTCCAAGCACCTGCGGCGGATTCGTCGTCCGGCTACGGTGACGAGCAACGCGTTCACAAAGAAGATGGTTGCCGCGCTGCACAGTTGAGCCGTCGCTCCTGGCAGATGGGCAGGACAATGATTGCTTGCTTCCCGGCGTCTCAGCTGCCGTAGCAAGCGCAGGTCTTTTCATTAGAGGAAAGCTGACATGCCAAGAACAACAAAAGGCCATGCCGTACGGAAGGCCAAGAAGCGAGAACTCAAACGAGCACGCGGGCATCGCGCGATGCCGGGGAACACCTGGCGATTGGCAACGGAAGCCGTGCGACGAGCGGAGATCTACGCCCGTCGGGACCGCCGGGCCAAGAAGCGGGATTTCCGAGGGCTCTGGATCGTCCGTCTGAACGCCGCCTGCCGCGAGCGCGGGATGCGATACAGCGAGTTTATCAACGGCTGCAAGAAGGCGAACATCGCCGTGAATCGCAAGATGCTCAGCGAGATTGCCATCGCCGACCCGCAGGGTTTCGATGCAATCGTTCAGGAGGTCAAAGCGGCACTGGCCTAACCATGCTTGAGCAGTTCGAACAGATCGGTGCGCAGGCCCTTGCGGAGTTGCAGAGCGTTCAGGATCTGAAAGCCCTGGAGGATTTCCGTATCAAGTACCTGGGTCGCAAGGGTCTGATCCTGGGCCTGCTCAGCGAGGTGGGCAAGCTGCCCCGTGAGGAAAAACCCCGGGGCGGACAGCTCGCCAACAAGGCCAAGAACGACGTGACGGCGGCCTTCGAGGAACGGAAGAAAACGCTCGAAGAGGCTGGCAATCAGCAGCGAGAACTGATCGATGTGACGCTGCCGGGGACGGAAGTCCGGATCGGCAAACGCCACGTCATCATGCAGACGATCGATGAGCTGCTGGACATCTTCGGCCGGATGGGCTTCGGCGTCGCCTACGGCCCCGAGGTCGAGGATGAGTGGCACAACTTCATCGCCCTGAATATTCCGCCCGAGCACCCGGCGAGGGACCCGTTGGACAATTTCTACGTCGAGGACAACGTCCTGCTCCGCAGTCAGACCTCGACGATCCAGATCCGGGTCATGGAAAAGAACAAGCCGCCGATTCGTGTCGTTGCGCCGGGACGGGTCTACCGTCCCGATACGGTCGATGCGACGCACATGTACATGTTCCACCAGCTCGAGGCGCTCGTCGTTGACGAAGGGGTCACGATGGTGGATTTGAAGACCACGATCGAACAGTTCATCCACGTTTTCTTCGGGCCGGACACGAAGTGGCGGTTCCGCCCGAGTTTCTTTCCATTCACCGAGCCCAGCGCCGAGATCGACCTGCTCCTGACCGACAAGAACGGCAACGAGCGATGGGTCGAGATGGGCGGCTGCGGCATGGTGGACCCCAATGTCTTCGACGCTGTGGGCATTGACAGCGAGAAGTACACAGGATGGGCCTTTGGCTTCGGCATCGAGCGTCTTGCCATGCGAAAGTACGAGATCTCGGACATTCGCTGGCTCACAGAGAACGACCTGCGGTTTCTCAAGCAGTTCTGATCCGTGTTGGAATGCCTCGTTTGCGTGCGATTTGCGTGATCGCCGCTTTCCCATAGTCTCTGTCTGGCGTACTCTGCGCGGTCGAGCGTGCCTCGGTGATGGGTGTGGGCGCAGAAAAAAGCCCCTGTGGAGCTGAAGCGAGGACATTCCCGTAAGCCAGTGTGCTCGTGTGTTGTTTGAAATACCCGCTTGCTGCTCAGTCAGGGGCGGCGGTCATGTTTGTTTCGATCTTTTCTTGGCTCTCAGTACCTCCAGATTCAAACCGCGTTGTCAATGCTGATAATGCCTTTTTCGTTGACCCCGAGCTTACGTATCGGCCATCGTTCTGCCGTCTCTTTAGTGTTTTTGCGGAGCCTCGGCGCAACAGCGAACCAGCATCGCTGTCTGGAAGAGATGGGCTGGTGTCGAGGGGTTTCTGTGGACGCCCAGTCTGCCTGAGTCTATCAGGAGACTGGGGAAACGCGTTTCGCCGATCTGGGTGGTTTGCCTGGCTTAGCCCCGATAACACGGTTGCTCAAGCGAGGAGTTTTCGTCAAGAAATGTTCAGAAAACTGGCGATTTTGCTGCCTGTCGTGTTGGGCCGCCGGGTGTCTTGCGGTTAGTCCGTCCGCCGGATAGGATATGGCAGAGTCTTGCGTCGAATCGGTCACCGCAGGGATTGTACATGATTGAGATCGTAGACAACGTCTTCATCGCTGAAAACGAATTGATGTTCAAGACGTCGCGCAGTGGCGGGCCGGGCGGGCAGAACGTCAACAAGCTGAACACTCGCGTCATGGTATTGTTCGACGTGGCGGGTTCGCCGAGTTTGTCCGATGAGCACAAGCGGCAGATTCGCGGCAGACTCTCGACGCGAATGGACAAGTACGACGTGCTTCGCGTCGTCTCCCAGAAACATCGAAGCCAGGACGCGAACCGTCAGGCGGCAGTCGAACGCTTGCAGGAGCTTCTGCGGGAGGCTCTGAAGCCGCGGTTGGCTCGCAGGAAGACCAAGACGCCGGCGGCTGCGAGGCAGAGGCGTCTCGACGCCAAGAAACGCAGAAGCGTCATCAAGCAGCACAGGCAGGTCGTGAGGGAAGACTGGACGTAAGTGTCGTTTGTGGCGAGCGGAAGGCTATTTGACCCTTCCCCTGCGCACGGCGACAAACACGACGATCGCCGTGATCAGGACGATCACCAGGACTTCGCCCGGACCCATGAGAACGGTTGACAACACCTTGTCTGATCTCCTTGCCAAATGCCTGCCATAGCAGGTTGTTCATCGATATTGTCTACACTCCATCTACCACAGTCGGCCCCAAAAAGCAAGGTTGCGCCGGTCCGCTCAAGGGCAAATGTCGTGTTTCTGTTGTGAGGGTCAGCGATTTTTTTCACCCAGGGGTGTAATACTATCGGATTTCAGGCGTCTTAAAGGGTGAAGAGCGTGATATGGAATGGATACTGATACAAGTGAATATGATGGGCAAAGCCTTCGTAGGCTTGATGTTGCCCATGTTGCTCACCTCGGCGGTTCTGATCGGCGTCGTCCTGCTGGTCGAATCCGCCCTGCGGAGACGCGTTCGCGCCGGCCTGCGATACTGGCTGGTCACGTGTGTCCTGGCGTATCTTGTCTTCATTCCTTTGCTTTCACTCAATCCTCCTTCTACCCATTGGCCGACTGGCGGGGGCCCCTCAGTCGCACTCCTGCGATTCTTGGAGCCTCAAGCTGCCTACGCAGACCCGACGTCCTCTACGCCAGCGAGCCACACACACGCTCCCCTATCCCTGCCCGCCACCGGACAGACCGGGTCCCAACCTGTCGCAGCCGACACCGTGGGATCCGCCCAGACCACCAAGGGTGGGATAGGGGAGCGGCCACGCACTCTCGGTGTCCCGGACGCGTCCCCAGGCGTCCAGGGCTCTTTTTCCTGGCAAGGGGCTGTCTTCCTGGTTTGGCTGGCCGGCGTCGTCGGGATGAGCGTCGTTCTGCTGGGCCGGGCGCGGGGCGCCTGCAGGCGTCTCGATCGTGTCCCTGCGGCGAATAACCTGATGGATGACATCCTGTTTTATTGTCGCAAACGCATGGGGGTTCAACAAGCGGTTCGCCTGAAAGTCGGCCCTGCGGGCACGCGGCCCGTAGTCTGCGGCCTGTTTCGGCCCGTCATCATCGTGCCTCGCAACCTGGCCCCCACGTTCGGATCGCGGCATCTTCGCGATGTGCTGTTCCATGAGCTGTCGCACGTCAAGCGACGCGACTTGTGGGTGAATCTTGCGCAGAATATTCTTCAGGTGCTCTATTTCTACAATCCGCTGATCCTCATTGTGAACGCCGCGATCCGCCGCTTGCGCGAGGAGGCCGCCGACGAGAAGGTGCTCCGGACCGTCGGCGACCCCGACCATCTGTACGCCAAGCGGCTCGCGGAGATCGAGACGATCACGATCAAAGACCCGCCGCCCAACCTCTATCTCATCGGCGTCGCGTAGAACATACGTCTCGATCCGTAATCGCGAATTGTTCCGCACGTGCCTCATGAACCGTGTGGCGTCTCTCTTTCGATGGTATAGAGCCACCATCGCATCTTGCTCTGGCTCTTCGATCTTGCCTGGCGTTCGAAGCAGAGCGTCATCTGCGGGCCCTGCTCGGTGGCGATCTTGAACCAGTGCTTGCGGAGGTACATCTCGCCACTGCCGTTGCGGCAGGGCCCATCCTCCTTCCAGACTTGGAGGACCGCCGCGATGGTGTACTCGGTGTCTCGCCATACGAACCGTTGCGGCAGGCCCGGCTCGCCCCGGGTCATGCCTCTCGTGTCGAACGTCCCTGCGACCGGGCGGATCGGCTCACTGACGAATTCCTCGGCCATTTTCGCGAAGTCCCTCCAGGATTGCGACGCCGGCGGAGGTGCCGATTCGCTCGGCTCCCGCGTCGAGCATCGCGATCGCCTGCTGGGCGGTTTTGATCCCGCCGGAGGCCTTGATCTTGCACTGGGGGGCAGTCTGTTTCATCAAGGCGACGTCCTCGATGGTGGCCCCGCCGGCGGGGTGGAAGCCTGTGCTGGTCTTGAGGAAATCGACGCCCGCCTGCTCGGCGATCCGGCAGGCGAAGATCTTCTGCTCGGTCGTCAGGGCCGCCGATTCGATGATGACCTTCAAGAGAACGGGCGGTCGCATCGTCCGGCATGCCCGGAGCACGGACATCAACTGGTGCAGCAGGTACTTCGCGTCGCCTTCGATGATCGCCGGCAGGTCCGCGACCATGTCGATCTCGTCCGCGCCGGCGTAGATGGCCTCCTGGGCCTGTGCGACCTTGATTTTCGTCGTATCGGCGCCGAGCGGAAAGCTCACGACCGCTGCGACGGAGACCGCCGTGCCTTGCAAACGATCCGCAACCACCGGCGTCCATCGGGCATTCACGCACACGGCGTGAAAACCGTGGGTTACGGCCTCCTCGCACAGTCGGAGGATCTCCGCCTGCGTGGCCTCCGCCTTCAGGAGTGTGTGGTCGATGCGTCGTGCTATCTCGGCTGCTGTTATCTGCGATTCAGAAGTCATTGTCAGAGGCGCCTTGAGTCCAATGGACATTCCTTACGGTAGTGAGATCATAGGGCAGGGCTGTCATTTCTGCAAGTTACGTCTGATGATTCGTGGGTTGCCGACAGGGTGTTTCTATGGTATCCTGTATTTTGTATCTGGCGTGGCGATGCGGAGATGAACAGGACTGTGCTGCCGAGGTGGACGCGGGGCTTCCACCAGCAGACCCAACGATAGGGTGCGGCTAGGCAAGTACAACAGGAGAGGACGAAGAGGGGGCGTATATCCATCAAGGTACGGATCAGGAATCTGCTCGAAGAGGGACATGTTCTAAACTGCGATGCTCTCGTCGACACCGGGTCCGGACATATGGTTCTGCCCAGTGTTTGGAAGGATCGCCTCGGGAGGTTGCCGACGGTCCGACACATCGACTGCGAGACGGCAACCCAGCAGACAGTCCGAGGCGAGGTCTGTGGTCCCGTGGAGATCGCATTGGAGGGCTTCGACCCGATCTATGGCGAGGTTCTTTTCCTGGATATGGAGCCTGAGGATGGCGTCTACGAACCGCTCGTTGGGTACATCATTCTGGAGCAGGCCCAAGCTGCCGTCGATATGCTTGGGCGTCGACTTCTGCACGTCAAGAAGTCGGACCTCAAGTAGGCGGGCGAATCACGGGGCGCATCGCTTCTGGAGGAAGGCGACCGCCTCGGTCACGCTGGTGAACGTCAACGAGAAGCTTCGGTTCTCGTGGGTTGGCAAATCCCTCAATGTGGGGTACAATACCTCTGTGGAGAACAGAATGGCTCAAGATGATCTGCTTTTCGAAGCCCTGACGCCGCTTGGTTTCCGTGTTCGCGTCAGCCTCGCCACATGGGAATTGATTCTCACTGTCAAGCATCCGGTGATGACGGGCCGAGAAGAAGCTGTTAGAGAGACGCTGGAGCATCCCGCGGAAGTCCGTCTCAGTCGCAGTGATCCGGCGGTATATCTGTTCTATTCTTCGGCTCACCCGGGCCGATGGGTTTGTGCTGTTACGAAGCGATTGGGAGAAGAAGGCTTTTTGATCACGGCTTATCCGACCGACGCGATAAAGGAAGGAATCCGAGTATGGCCGAAGTGAAAGTCTATTACGATCAAGCGGGCAACACACTGACCGTATGGTTCGGAGATCCTCATGATGAGTATGTCTGTGAAGAGACAGGTGAAGAAGTCGTGTTGATGAAGGACAGAGGCGGACGGGTCATCGGATTCGAGAAGCTGAACTTCTCGAATCCGCCATCTCAACCCATGCGCGTTGCGTTCGAAGCGGGAGTGGCATAGAAAGTGCAAGCTGGTCGGCTTGGAGCGTCGCCCGCTATGAAGCGTATCGCTTCTGGAGAAACTCTGCCGCTTCCGCGACACTGGTGAACACCCGGCTGGCGGTCTGGGTGACGAACACGGAAGGGTGCTGGCGGGGGGCCGTCCAGATCACGTACACTTCCTTGGCGGCCTCGTGCGCGTGCTGGAGCTCCCGTTCGACGCCGCTGGAGATGGCGGCCCGGCCGTCGGGCAAAGCGGGCACGAAGCTGACGATCATGTCCGCCTGGTCGATCAGGAGGAAGTCGCGGGCGTAGATCTGGCTGTTGATGTCGTGCTCGATCTGCAGGACCTCGTCCACATCCAGGCGGGCCCGGTGATTTGCGGTGGCGACTTCGACCTGCTTGAGGCCCTCGTCGCGGGCCGCCCGGGCGACCGCTGGCAGATGAGCCTCCTCCAGGTCGCCGGGGTCGAAACAGATGAGAAACTGCTTCATCCGCCTGCGGAACTCCGCGATCTCCTGGGTGACGGTCTCCAATCGGGCCACGGCGGTCATGGGGAAGCTTAGATAGGCTCTTTTGAGGTCCCGCTCGAACGCCATGCGATAGAAGGTGTCCACGGTTTGTTCTGTACTGCCCAGAGACAGGCAATAGAAGGGCACTTTGTCGTTGATGCCCTTGCAGAGCATCTCGGTGCTGATGATCTCTTCTTCCCGCCAGACGATGAGGTCCTTGAGGCTGTGCTCGACCGCGTGCTGCTCCAGGAGCCGCTGGTGCATGGCTACGACGCCGTCGATCAGGCAGACGTACATGTCGGCGTTGAGCTGGCGCATCTGGTCGAAGTCCACCGCGGGAAAGAGCCCGTGCCGCCAGCGGAAGGTGGCGTGGGTATTGACGATCAGGTTCGGGACCTCGCTCGCTGCCGCGATGATGTCCTTGAAGACGCTGCGTCGAAGGGAGTCGAGCCGTTTCAGGGAGATATCGAGGATCTTGCCCGGCGGGACGTCCGGCGCCTCCGCGTACATCATGTCGCCCACGCTGCGGAGCGAGACCTGCTTTCCGTTCTGGGCCGCGAAACGGCAGACCGCCTCCAGATAGCTCTTCTTGTTGAGGCCCACCATTCCCGTGACGACAATAATCATTTTGCTGAACTCTCGTTCGTTACTTTGACGCGGGAACGCCCGCCGAGGGCGACAGACGCAGGTGCTTGAGACGTTCCTGCCGGTCGTGCTCCATGAGAGCCGCGACCAGATCGCCCAGGTCTCCCGCAATGATCTTGTCGAGGTTGTATAGCGACAGGCCGATCCGATGGTCGGTGACCCGGTTCTGGGGAAAGTTGTACGTTCGGATCTTCTCGGATCGGTCGCCTGAGCCGATCATGTTCTTTCGCTGCGAGTCGCGTTCGGCCCTGCGTTTTCCCTCGTAGAGCTCGAAGACCCGGCTTCGGAGGATTCGCCAGGCCTTGGCGCGGTTTTTGTGCTGGCTCGACTCTTCCCGCATGTTGACGGTGATGCCGGTCGGGACGTGTTCGAGCCGGATGGCGCTGCTGACCTTGTTGACGTTCTGGCCGCCCGGTCCGCCGGCCCGACAGACGTTTTCGATTACGTCGGCCGGATTGATCTGGATATCCACCTCTTCCGGCTCGGGCAGCACGGCCACCGTCGCGGCTGAGGTGTGGATGCGTCCCTGGGCCTCCGTCTCGGGCACCCTCTGGACGCGATGCCCGCCTCCCTCGTAGCCCAGCTCCGCCCAGACGCCTTCGCCTTTGATGTTGAAGATGATCTCGCGGAAGCCGCCTTTTTCCGAGGGGCTGAAGTCGAGCTGTTCGACCCGCCAGCGGCGGTCCGCCGCATAGTGGCAGTACATGTCGTAGAGATCCCGTGCGAAAAGGGCGGCCTCTTCGCCGCCGGTGCCGGCGCGGATTTCCATGATGACCGAGCCGACGTGCAGATCGTCGGCCATGACCAGCGTGTTCTGGATCTCGTCCAGCAGTTGGTCTCTGCGGGCCGCGAGCTGTTCCATCTCCTCCTCGGCCAGGGCGCGGAAGTCGGCCTCTGTCGTGGGATCGTTGGCGATTTGCCCGGCGCTGGCGCTGTCGGCGACGGCCTTCTTGTACTCGCGGTACTTCAGGACCATGGTGCGGATCTTGCCTCGCTCCTTGGAGAGCGCAATGAGCTTCGCCGGCTCTTTGGCGATGGCCGGATCGGAGATCTGCTGCTCGATCTGCTCGTACCGCGCATCCATCTCGTCGAGCAGAGTCAACAGGTGATCGTATTCGTTGCCCATGAATACCACACGAAGGCAAAATCAGCTACGACAGTCGCGCCTCGACGGCATTGGCCGAGCCGTTGAAGCATAACAAAAGCCCCTGTCCCCGCGACGGCGGGAGCAGGAGCCTTGATCGACGACGGGGCGCAGCTATTGCTGTCCTTCTTTGGCCTTCTTCATGTACGAGGTGCCGTACTTCTTCTGGAACCGCTCGATGCGGCCGGCCGTGTCCATGAACCTCTGCTTGCCCGTATAGAACGGATGACACATCGAGCAGATTTCCGCGTGGATCTCGTCGGCGGTGCTGCGGGTTTCGAACGTATTGCCGCAGCCGCAACGGACCACGACCTTATTGTACTTAGGATGTATTTTTTCCTTCATATCTGTGACTCCCAAACAAGCTCGAAACTGCATATTTTATCGCCCGGGGGATGGATTTCAATAGGAATTTTTCCATTCCGGGCCTTTTGTCGTTCTGAAGTGCAACTCCTTGCCTGCCGAATTATGAGAGGATACAATGCACTTCGTCCCGCCGAAGTACGGATTCTGAGCCTTGTTGTGATTTGGGAGTACGCAAATGAGTGGGAAATATGCGATTCGAAGGGTTTCCGGCCGAACGGGGGAGATTCTGATGACGGGCGTGCGATTTCTGCTGCCTTGCGTCCTGGCCGCCGTCCTGGCGGGGTGCCAGGGCGGGGCGTCGAAAGAGGACCTTTCGGTGGCACAGGAAGCGACCGACGCCATCCAGGCGGCCGAGACACAGCCCGCCGTGTCGGATGTCAACGGACCTGGGGCGAAGATCACTGTCGAGAAGCCTGTCATTGACCTGGGCGACATTGGCACGGACAGCAAGGTTTCCGGCAAGTTCTCCTTCACCAGCAGCGGCACCGACCCCCTGAAAATCGTGAGAGTCCACAGTTGTTGTGGAGTTAAGATCCACGGTGTAGAGGCAGGTCAGACCTATGCCCCTGGCGCGACAGGGGTTGTGGAGTTCGATTATGTGACCGGATCGACGCCGTTGGTCGGCACCAAACGCGAGTTGCGATTGCAGACCAACGATCCGGAGCACAAGTTCGTGTCGCTGACGCTCAAGGCCAACATCGTCCGCCGGGTGGAGATCAGTCCGACGAGACTCAGGCTGTTTCTCAAGCAGGAAAACGCCGGTTGTATGGAGATCACCGTTCGCAGTCTCAACAACAAGCCTTTCAGCATCCGCGACTTTCGATCCACGGCCAATTCTCTCTCGGCCGATTTCGACCCCAACGCCTCGGCCACGGAGTTCGTACTCAAGCCCAAGGCCGATATGGAGAAGCTGGCGAAAAACGTTCGGGGCGTGATTAGCATCGATCTGACGCATCCCGATTGCGGCAATATCCGCGTGCCGTACGATGTTCTGCCCGAATTCACGATCAATCCGGCCCATCTGATGCTCTTCAACATGCGGCCCGAGCAACCCATTCAACGGGATGTGTGGGTCCTGAGCAACTATCGCGACGAGTTCGACATCGAGTCCGTCTCCTCCCAGAAAGGCCATGTCAAGCTCTTGGAGAAGAAGAAGGTGGGCAACCGCTACCAGTTGCGGATCGAGGTTATTCCCCCGACCGAGGAGAGCGTCAAGAACGCTGGGACTGCCTCTGCTGAGAATCAGAATGCTGCTTCGGCTCCCGGACAGGGCGAGAATGTACTCCTGTCCGATATGCTCGAAGTGAAGATCAAGGATGGGGATACGTTGTCAATCCCCCTCCGAGGGTTCTACGTCGCGGAGTAGCTCCCAGTGTCGGATATCCGTGGAATCTCCGGCGGCAGACGTGCGTTGTCAGGGTTGAGGATGAACATAAGTCTCTCTCTGACAAGTGTTTGCATGCTTGTCATGTGCCTTTCGTGCCCATCGGAGACAGCCCGGCGGAACGTGCCGTCGCCACAAGAAGGCGGCTGTGATCTGGCTATCTTCCTGACGGGAAACGAGTTGAGCTCTCTGCGACCCTGCGGCTGTTCCGGCGGCCAGCTTGGCGGCCTGGAGAAGCGGTCTGCGGTCTTCAATGGCATGCCCGTGTCCCGACGACTGACCATCAATACCGGATCGCTTGTCGCCGACGACGGCGAGCAGGATCTCATCAAGTTTCGCGTCATTTTCGAGGCCCTTGGGCTTCTTCAGTATGATATGGTCTGTCTTACGGACCAGGATCAGGCGATCGCGGAGGAAATGGGCCTCCTGGCGAATCCGCAGCGGACGTTTGCCGTCCTCAAGGACCACGTCGATGGCTCCGGCGTGTTCACGAAGCGATTCCCGGACGTTGGCATTACTGTCAATGCCGCATCGTTCGATCCCCGGCTTGGTCCGATCGAACAGGTGGCGAGGCTCTTCCCTGGGGCGAGCGACGCCTCGACCATAGATATCCTGATTCTCCGGCAGTACGACAGTGATTTGCTCAAGAATATCATAGCTCAGTGTAGTGGTATTGATTGCATCATCTGCCCGCCGGATGCGGATGAACCCCATCTCCTGAGCGCCCCGGGCGCAAAGCCTCTGGTGGTTACGGTAGGTCGGTTTGGTCGCCATATAGGCCGGATTCGGGTGGCGTTCCCGGCGGCTGAGGTGGGCCCGAGCCTGCAGTTTGAGGCGACTCCCGTCACGGCGGATCTCCCCGACGATCCGGCTCTCGTCCAACTCTACAGGCAGTACCAGCAGTTGGTCAGCGAAGCGAATTTGCTGGAGGACTATCCGCGGGTCCCTCTGCCCGACGGCCTGGCGTTCACCGGGTCCGAGGATTGCAGGCGGTGCCACGAGTACGAATACGACGAATGGAGCGTCAAAGCCCACGCGGATGCCTTGAACAAACTCAAGAACGTTGGTTCGGACCGCGACCCGGAGTGCGTGATCTGTCATGTGGTCGGGCTGGAGTACGAGGGCGGCTACGTTTCAGAGGCGACGACGCGACAACTGAAAGACGTGGGATGCGAGGCCTGCCACGGCCCCGGTTCGGAACACGCCCAATCGGACGGTCTGAAGCTCACGAGGCCGCCCCGGCGGGACTGCCTGGATTGCCACACCCCCGAGAGGAGCACCGGTTACGACGGTCACGAGGAGGAATACCTGCGAAAAATCGTACATTGGAGGGAACCTGCCGACGCCGGCAATGTCAAAGACTGACGAAGAGGTGTACTCTATGGTCAAGACATTGCGTATCACAGGACTGGCGGCGGTAGCATTTGCGGGTGTCGTTCTGGCTTCCGTTCTCGGACACGTGTCTTTAATCCATGTGGATGTGCCCGGCAGCGAGAAGATGGAGAAGCTGCTCGCCTCGCCCGGCGCCGTGGACCGCTTTCGGGAACTTCACACAGGTGACGACCAGACCGGTCTGGATACGACCCCGCCGCTTGTGAAGCAGGCGGAGGTATTCAAGGATATTATCGACCCCAAGGTCGTGGTCCGGGAGGAGGCCCCAAAGACAAGCAGCCGCGTTCCCAGTGGATCGGCCATTAAGCCGCCTCCGGTCAGCACGCCGAAGTTCACCCTCTTGGGAACGGCATATTCGCTTTCCGATCCAAACTCTTCTTTCGCGTACATCCGCTCTGCGGACAACATCTGCCAGTGGGTCCCTTGCGGCAGCGAAATCGGCCATCTCATGATCAAAGAGGTGAGAGAGAGTTCTGTGATCTGCTGGGATGGCCGTAGCGAGAGCGAGCTGGCCATAGAGGCTGTGCCGGACCGGGCCAGTCTGCTGGAGGGCGACGGCGAAATCCCGCCTTCCGCTGCGCCGGAGACGTCCCAGCCCGTCGAGGTAGAGGCCGCTCTGCCTGCGTCCGATCATCCGCAACAGACCAATCGGCCCGTTTCTCCGTCATTACGCACCGCCCCCAGGCTGACTACCGGCGAACAGCGGTCGTTGGACGATCTCGCGACCCGACTCAAGAGGCTCCAGGGGCCCTTGGGGGATGTGCAGGTTGCCGACGCCAACCGAGCTGCGGCCATCGGCAAACTCATGTCCGAGTTCAAGTCCTCGCGGGTCGGTCCGGAGGAAGCCAGGAATCTGGAAAGCCTGGGTGAGGACGTGAGCACGGAAAAGCAACGGGCGAGAGAAGAGCAGAAGCAGGAGTTCATCAAGAGACTCAACTCCGGCCGCCCGCTGAAAGATTAGTCGCGTCGCGGCATCCGGGCTCGCTCCTCGAATCCTCTCGTTTCGGATGACCGACGCGGCGCGTCGATTCGCTCGAATTCACACGAATCCCCCTCACAAAAACATCTCCGGCGGGTCCGGTTTCTTATCGGACCGGCCGGGATCGCACGGGCTGCAATCGACACAGGTCGCAGAGGCGACGCAATGCTCACCGCTGGGCGTTTCGAACCGCCTGCCAATGCTGGCAACGGCGTTTTTTGTGGGCGCAGCGGGAACTTTTTCCCTTTCATTCTGTCTGACTAATCAGATGGCGTCGTATGCCTGGTTCGTCTGTTCCGGGGATGGAACAGACGTTTCCGTTGTGCAAGAGGCTGCGGCGGATCCATTCGCTTAGAAGTATTGGACAGCGGCGGTTGTCGAAGTAATGGAGCAGGGTCACTTGGATACGAGGTACGAAACGATGGAAAGGCATGCCCCCCAAAAGGAACTATGTCAATCGCTTTTCGCGACTGTGCTGGGTGTTCTGCTGTTGTTGAGCGGACCTCTGTGTGCGGCTCAGGGCAATCCCCCGGCTGCGCTGTGCTACAAGATCGTTCCCGTGAACAACATCGCGCCCGAGCGGGGCAGGGATTTCCTGACGCGGCTCAAGCTGCGGACAACCGTATCGAGACTTGCGGACAAGAATGCCCTGGTTGTGACCGGGGATGCCGCTGCGGTGGAGAAGGCTCTGGCTGTCCTGGAACTCATCGACACGCGAGTTGCGTTCGACGTGAAGGAACTCGGACCCGCCTGGCCGCAGATGGCCTCCAATTCCCAGATTGCCGACGTGGTGGGCGGCATCTGCATTGGGTCGTTTGCCAACCCGCCGACAGACAAGAACAAGATGAGAGCCATCATCGATGTTCTCGACGGCAACGTCGTCATCATCGCGCCGACGATTCAACTGCAGGATCTCCGGGTTGCTCTCGAACTCGGTCCGGAGGTCGTTCGGCAACGCAGGACAATCGCCGCGGGGACTCCAACGGGCATTTCCCCCATTCAGGCGACCGCCATGCTCGAGTCGTCGCTGAAAGAACAAAGCGGAACGCGAAGCTCCGGCAGAGACGGCGGGGAGGCGAAGAAACCCGGCTTTTCGGAGGAGATCCAGACGCAGCTCGATGAGATGCGCCGTGAGGCGGAAGCGATCAAAGCATTGCGCCGTGCGAACGAACAACAGGATGCGAATGCGGCTCCGGCGTCGGACGACGCGCCCATCGATGGCAATACGCCCGATGAACTGTCTGATTCAAACGAGACGTCGTCAAGCCTGCCCGCCGGGTTGGCGCACGCCGGTGCGGAGCCTGATGCGAATGCCCCGGCTGCGGGTTTTGTCCAGCCGGTGGCAGCCGAACCGGCCCCCGAAGACGCCGGCTCGATGCCGCTGAAGGTGTCCTCTTCCGAGTCGGATCGAATCACCGAGCCCAACATTGCGCCCAAGTCGATGTCGGACGTGGCTGCCACGACGGCCACCCCCCAGACGAAGTCTTCCCCATTGGCTCCGATGTCGCCCTACGAGCCATCGGAGTTTCCCCACGGGGAGGAGATCATCAACCTGAATCTGCCCGAGAAGCTGGCCGTCATCGACCTGCTGGACCTGGCCGGAAAGCATCTCAATCTCAGCTATCTGTACGATCCCGCAAAGGTCAGCGGAGAGGTGACTTTGAAGCTGAACGGACAGCTCCGCGGCCAGATGAAGAAGAAGGACCTGTATCTGTTGCTGGAGGCGGCGCTGCAGGAAAAGGACCTCGTCATGACCCGGCACAAGGGCAACATCGTGCGGGTTATGCTGAAATCGGAGGCGGCAAAACTGGATCCCGAACTGGTGACGTCCGACGCGGGCTCGATCCAGGCGGGAAACGCGGTGGTCCAGCGCGTGTTCGACCTCAAGTATATCGATAGCGCCAGCGCGGAGAACCTGATCAAGGGCATGGACCTCGCAATCAACACGACGCCGGTGACGGAAACCAAGAAGCTGATCGTCACGGCGTACGCTCACCGCATGGGGAGGATCGAGCAGTTGCTCAACCTCGTGGATCAGGCCGGCGCGCCGCGAAAGTTCCGGCATCGTCAACTTCGGTACACGATGGCCAAGAACCTCGCGGAAAAGGTCAAGGCATTGGCCGAGCAGCTTGAGAATGTGACGGTGACCGTCGGAACCTCGGAAACTGCGACTTCTGTTCCGGCCAAGATGGCGGGCGAGTCGGACGTGGCGTATCGGACGCGGCTGGCCCAGTTGCGTGCCGCACAGACCGCCAGCCGCGCTGCGGCGGCGGCCCGAGGCCAGACGGGCCAGGAAACCAAACCCGGCGTGTACCTTGACGCCGACGAGCGGACCAATCGCGTTTTGATGATCGGCGAGGAAGAGCAATTGGCCACGGTCGAGGACCTGGTCGACGCGCTGGATATTGCCCAGCAGGACTTGCAGGCGCTGCAGCTCTACCGCATCAAGCACGTGGACGCCGAGGAAGTGGCCCACAAGCTCCAGGAGCTTGGGATCATCCACAAGACGGCCGAGACTTCCGCTTCGCAGCGTTCGGGGCAGAGTTCCTCGCGGATTACGAGTCCGACCACGGCCGCGGCCCGGGCGGCGCAGGCCGCTGCGGCGGACGAAAGCAACGCGATGGCCGGCACGGAGGTGACGGAGGAAGGACTGGTGAGCGAGCCGCAGGTCGTGGTGGTCGAGTCGAACAACTCGCTGCTGGTGAACGGCACGCCGGAGCAGCATGCCAAAATCACCTCTATTATCGAATTTGTCGATAGCGAGATGGACCTCGAAGAGATCCCGTACAAGATCTATCCGCTGGAGAACTCGTCGCCGGCCCATCTGGCGGAGATCCTCACGAGTCTGCTCGAAGAGTCGGAGCAGCAGACGCAGGACAAGGACGGCAAGATCGAGACCGTGATCACGAAACGGCAGGAAGAGATCGCAATTGTGCCCGATCCCAACACGTATTCGCTGATCGTATACGCGAGCAAGAAGAACCAGGAGTGGATTCAGACCCTGATCAAGCAGTTGGACAAGCGCCGGCCGCAGGTGCTGATCGACGTGACGCTGGTCGAAGTCAGCAAGACAGACGCGTTCACGTACGATCTGAACCTGGTCCAGAGCGCCACCGGCCTGGCGGACACCTCCGGCATCATCAAGTCGCTCACGACGACGCAGCCCGATCAAGGCCACTTCACCGAGCTGCAGTCGGACAGCGGGACTTTCACCGGCTACTACGGTGACAGTCACATCAACGCCTTGCTCTCGGCCATGCAGTCGAAGAATTATGGACGCGTGCTGGCCAAGCCGAAGATTCTGGTCAACGACAACCAAGAAGGCAAGATCAATACCAAAGAAACAACGTATGTGAAGACCACGTCGAGTTCGTTGCCCTCCGAGGGGAGCCAGTTGGTGGAGACTTCCACGACGTATCAGGACTACGAGGCCGGCGTCGAGCTGACGATCACGCCGCACATCAGCGAGGGCGACATGCTCGGTCTGAACATCCTGCTGAACCGCTCGGACTTCCGTGAGACGGAGAACTCCGAGGTGCCGCCGGACACCACGTCCAGCGAGATCACCACCGATGTCACCGTGCCCGACGGCAGCACGATCATCCTCGGCGGCATGGTGAAGTTGAACCAGAACAAAGGCGGCGGCAAGGTGCCCATCCTGGGCGATCTCCCCCTGGTCGGCGGCCTGTTCCGCAGCATCAAGAACTCGGACAACCAGAGCCGGCTGTACGTCTTCGTCAAGGCCGAGATCATTCGTCCCGAGGCGGGGTTTGCACAAGGCATGAAGGGCCTGACGGAAATATCCGATAGAAACCGGATGGCCTTTGAGAAACACGAAAACGAGTTCCAGCAGTATCAGGATTGGCCGGGCATCAAGTCGAAGTCCGTCGATCCGCCGAAGGTGCTCGACGCCGAGTAACGAGAACGCTCCGCTTGATGGACCCGATGATCGTATGAAGGATTTGCTCGTACAAACCGCCAGGAGAACGGGATTGCTCGACGCCGAGCAACTGGCCCGGTACCTGGAGGAGAACAAGGGCCACGGCCGGCTGGACGAAGTCCTGCTCACCTGCCCGTACTACACGGAGGACGTGGTCCTCAAGCTGTTCGCCGAGACGCTCCGCTGGGATTACCTCTCGGAGATATCGGACCAGCAGGTGCCGGCGGAGTTCATTCAGAATGTCCCGGCGACGTACGCGCAGCATCACCATCTGATCGGGATTCGTTCCGAAGAAGGTGACGGCGAGTTGACGGTCGTGCTCTCCAGGCCGCTCGACACGAACGCGCTGGACAATGTCTCGAAACTGACCCATCTGCCGGTCAGGCCGGCGTTGTCCACGCGAGCCGCCATCACGGCGGTCATCGACACGGCCTACCAGCAGCGCAGCACGGTGATCGAGGAAGTGGCCGAGGAACTCGACTCGCAGAACCTCGACCAGTTGGTCGACGAGGTCTCGGCCTCGGATGACCTGCTCGACGTGGTGAACCGACCCCCGGTGATCCGGCTGGTCAATGATATCCTCTTCCGCGCCCTCCAGATGCGGGCCAGCGATATCCACGTACATCCGTACGAGGCCAAGGTTCTGATTCGCTACCGTGTGGACGGCATTCTGTACGACATGCTGAGCCTCAATCGCAACGTGTTGCCCTTGATCATCTCGCGTATCAAGGTCATGGCGGGCATGGACATCGCCGAGCGAAGAATGCCGCAGGACGGCCGCTCGACCGTCCGCCTGGGCCAGCGCGAGGTCGATCTTCGTGTGAGCACCGTCCCGACCAGTTTCGGCGAGCGCTGCGTCCTGCGCATCCTCGACAAGAGCTCGGGCGTCTACAGCCTGGACGAGCTGGGCCTGTGGCCCGACGACCTCAAGAAACTCGATTCGCTCCTGAGCCTCTCGCACGGCGTCATCTTCGTCACCGGGCCCACCGGCAGCGGCAAGAGCACCAGTCTCTACGCCTACCTGAACCGGATCAACTCGGCAGAGAAGAACGTCATTACGATCGAAGACCCCATCGAGTACCAGCTCGAAGGGATCAGTCAGATCCAGGTGGCCAACAAGAAGGGCATGACCTTCGCCACCTCGCTGCGGCACGTGCTTCGCCAGGACCCCGACGTCATCATGGTCGGCGAAGTTCGCGACGTGGAGACCGCCCGCATGGCGATCCAGTCGTCGCTGACCGGGCACCTGGTGTTCAGCACGCTGCACACGAACGACGCGGCCGGCGCGATCAGCCGATTGCTGGACCTCGGCGTCGAACCGTATCTGGTCAGCTCTTCGCTGGTCGCGATCATTGCTCAGCGGCTTGTGCGACGGATCTGCCCGGATTGCCGCAAACCGGCGCATCCGACCGCCAAGGAGCTCAGCGAACTCGGTCTCGGATCGCCCGAGGAGAACAAAGACGCTCAATTCTTTGTTGGCGAAGGCTGCGAGCGGTGTTTCAAGACGGGCTACCGCGGCCGGACCGGCATCTATGAAGTTATGCTCATCGGTGATAAAATTCAGGATTTGATCTATCGGCGGGAGACTGCCGGCACGATCAAGAAGCTCGCCCTGGGGGCAGGCATGCAGACGCTCCGCATGGACGGGGCGCGCAAGGTGCTCGCCGGGGTCACCACGGTTGCCGAGGTACTCCGGGTGACGCAGGCGGACGTATAATGAATGGGTTTCTGGAAAATGGAGAATCGGGCCTATATCCAGGAACCGGCAAGTAATGACTCGGAACTACGGATGGCTCTATGCCGAGGTATGAGTACATAGCGATCGCAGGCAACGGCCGCAAGGTCAAGGGCACGATCAACGCGGAAAGCCCGTTTGCCGCCCGCAAGCAGTTGCGGACGCGGAACATGCACCCGTCCTCCATCACGGAGGTGACCAGCGCCGAAGAGAGCAAACGCGTTCTGTTCGCCTCTCTTCATCGGACCAGCAAAGCGCAACTCATCGACTTCACCAAGCAGCTCGCCACGCTCTTGAACTCCGGGATCAAGCTCACCGAGGCGTTGTCGGTCCTGACGATGCAGACCTCTGACCAGCGGTTCAAGACCGCTCTGACGGAGATCCGCGACCGGGTCGTGACCGGCGAGTCGTTCACCGACGCGTTGAAGGACTACGACGATTACTTCGACGTGATCTTCGTGGCCATGGTCCGCGTCGGCGAAGTCACCGGCACGCTGGGCGAGTGCCTCAAGACCATCGCGGACTTCATGGAGAAACGCCAGCGAGTGGAATCCAAGGTGCTCACGGCGATGATCTACCCGATTGTTCTGGTGTTCTTTTGCCTGGCGGCCATCCTGATCCTCACGACAAAAGTGATTCCACCCATCGGCAAGCAGATCCTGCAGGCGGGGCAGGAGCTGCCGTGGATCACGCAGCAGATGATGAACTTCAGCCATATCCTGACGAGCTGGCGGGTGTTCGTCCTGATCGCGGCCGTCGTCCTGATCTTCGTCGCGGCCAAGCGGTTTTTCCGGACCGAGCGGGGCGCCTATCTACGGGATCGTTTCCTGCTGTCGTTGCCTGTGTTCGGGCCGCTGATTCGCCAGCGCGTCGTCGCGAGATTTGCCTCGACGCTCTCGACGCTGATTGGGTCGGGCCTGGCGATGGCGGAGTCGCTCCGCGTGGTCTCCGAGACGACGGGCAACGTCCTCATGAAACGCGCGATTCAGCAGGCGAGGGAGCGGATTCTGGCGGGCGCCGACATCGCGACGCCTCTGCGCGAGAGCGGCGTCATCGATCCGGCGATCGCGCATATGGTCGCGGTCGGCGAGAAGAGCGGCGAACTGGAGATCATGCTCAAGAACATCAGCGAGAACCTCGAAGGCTCGACGGACATCGTCATCGAGCGGTTGAGCGCCGCGGTGGAACCCCTTATCATCATCATCATGGCGGCTGTCATTGGACTGATCGCCTATGCAACGATTCTGCCTATCCTGCGGATTTCGGCAGTGGAGCTTTAGCTTTTCCTGGGAGTTAATGGACTATGAACGAGAAAAGAAACAGACGAAACGGACGCGGTTTCACCATGGTCGAGCTGATGGCCGTGTTGATCATCCTCGGTTTGCTGGCTGCGGTTACGGTGAAGAACTTCGTGGGGCAGGTGGACAAGGCGAAGGTGACCACCACGAAGGCCAACCTCAAGCTTCTGCACACTGCAGTAAACAGCTTCCACATGGATACCGGCCGCTGGCCCGGCGAGGATGAAGGATTGAGCGTCCTGATCCAGCAGCCGACCGATGTGGAGAACTGGCAGACCGGCGGCTACCTGGAGACGACGGATATTCCGAGGGATGGCTGGGGACGCGATTTCCTCTTCGAGCTGAACCCCGAGTCGGGCAAACCGTTCGTGATCAAGAGCTTGGGCGCGGATGGCCAGGAAGGCGGCGAAGGCTATGATGCGGATCTGTACAGCACAGACGCCGATTGACCGGTCGAACGCCGAGGAGAGAATCGAGCGAATCCTACGCCGCACATCCAGGGCGGGCGGCGCACGCATTGCGGCGTTCACGCTCGTCGAGCTCATCGTCGTACTGACGTTCCTGAGCCTGATGATCATGCTGTCGCAGACGAATCTGTTCGCGACGCTTCGCCGGCAGAGTTTCCGACTGCAAGTGCAGGACTTCGTCTCGACGATGCGAATGGCCGCGTCGGCGGCCGCCGAGAACGGCCGGCGATATGAAGTGATCCTGGACCTGACCGAGCAGAGCTACCTCCTGCGGGAGATCACCTCCTCCGACCTCTCCGAGGTCCTCGAAGAGGAGATTATCACGCAGGGTTTCTTTGGACGGAACTGCCGACTTTCGTACATCGAGTTCGACGACGGCGACTACACCAACGACGAGCGGGCGAAGTTCCGGATTGGACGCGGCGGCTGGACCTACGGCGGCAAAGTCGTGTTCCTCGACGAGAGTGAACAGCCCTATGCGGTGGTCGTCAATCGGCTGAACCCGCTCGTCGAGCTGGTCGAGGGCGATCCCGCGTTGATGAAGCCCAAGGCAAAGGATGAAGTCCCATTCCTGTAACGAATCCCGGCCCATGAACGATGGAACGAACAATCCGGCTGTCAGCGAACGAGCGGCTTGTGTCCGCGGCTTCACCCTCCTGGAGGTCCTGACGGCGCTGGCCATCCTCGGCCTGGTCAGTTCGAGCGTGCTGCTCGTGGTGGATCGGTGCGTCTCCTCGGCTGCGGATTCCGCGTTGCGGATGGAGGCCTTCGAGCTGGCGCGCGAGAACCTGGAGCAGGTCCTCGTCCGCGACTCCGTGGCAGAGACGGTGGATTACGGTCGGAGCGAAAGATACGCGGATGTCACATGGCAGACGGTGGTCGAGGCGTTCCCTGAGCCCGACGAAGGGCAGATGTGGATTCGCGCGGTCTGTTCCGCCGAGTACACGGATTCCAAAGGCGAACGCCGGAAGGTCGAACTGGTCCATTGGATCGCGGCGCTGACCGACCAGCAGGCCTCACAGATCATGGATGACGAGGACATGGAGCGGCTGGAGGCCGAACAGGCGATCGCGACTGCCGAGGAGGCCGCCAAGTATGCAGGTGTCGACGCGGAAACCATCGCACAATGGGTCGAGAACGGGCTGGTGACAGCGGAGGACGGCCGATTCATCAAATACAACATCGACCTGTTTATGAAAAGTCAGGGCAATCCCTCGGCCGAGGAGAAAGCCAAACAGGTCAAGTCGCTCGAAGAGCTGGTCCTGGCGCTGCGGACGATTCAGAAGGGCGCAAACCAGTCGGGCGAATCCCAGGACTCCGGCATCGATCCTCTGACGGGAGTGCCCTACGAAGAGCTGGAGAAGATGGACGTCGGCGAAGTCATCGAGTTGCTCAGACAACAGAAAGAACCATAGACTGGCCCTTGAGGACTGGGTACAGGAGCACGTTGAGTGAAACGCAAGAGCAGAATTCAACAGGGATTCTCGCTGGGCGAGATGCTCGCGACGGTGATCATCGGCTCGATGGTCCTGGTTGCGATTCTGAGCATCTACGGGCGGGCGAACCAGGCGGCCAACGCGGTGCTCGCCAAGGTCGAAAGTCCCGCTCTCGCCTCGGAGGTGCTCCAGCTCATCGCCCGGGATCTGGACCGGACGCTCGGCGCCGACGACATGGTTGTCCAGATCCGCAATGGGTTCGACAACGGCTTTGCCCGGGCGGAACTGGTCCTTCGCCGCGTATATCATGACAAGGACAACAAGGAACAGGTCCTGGACGAGATCACCTGGCGGGCGGGCTACGACAGCGGCGGCGACACGCCCGGCCTGGTTATCTATCGCGGTCGGGAGGGAAAGGGCCGGGATGACCGATTGCTCGAAGACCAGCGCGAGGATTGGGAGAAGAACTACCCGCTTGTGCCGATCTGTCGCGGCGTGACGCTCTTCCAGATTCAGGCGTGCAAGGGGGAGGAACTTGTCGACAAGTGGCCGCTGTCGACGGCCCCGGCGGGGGTGAAGGTGACGATCGCGTTTGGAAACTCGAAGGAAACCGGCGGCGATGCCTGGGACATTCCCGAGGAGGACAAGATCAGCCGGACCTTCGCCGTCAACGCGATGCGAAAGATCAAGTTCGCGATGGATGCGACGGAGGACGCCAATCCGTCGGACGCGAATGAGCCGGCGTCCGAGACGCAGGAGGCATCGCAGGATACGAGCCGGACGATGGAACAGACACAGACTACCCGGACCCCGGGTGTTCGAAGATCGGTGACGAATGGACGGACATCCATACAGACAAAACGCAGATAGCCGGCGGGGGCGATCGGGCGTGATCCTGCTGATCACCCTGGTGATTCTCGTCATCCTGGCGACGTTGGGGTACACCCTCAGTGTCCGAGTGGCCGCGCGCCGGCATCGCGATCAGCACATCATCGACTATGCCGTCGCCCGTCACGCCTGCGTTTCCGGGATGAAGTACGCCCTGGCGTCGGCGGCCACGCTGGAGTTGAATCTGATCAGCCGGCCCAACGAGCCCGATTTCTCCGACCTATTCGCCCTGAGCGAGGTGGAATACCAGGAACTCCTGCTTCAGATGGAGCAATACCTGGCTCGGCAGAGGCTTACGGACGCCAACGATCCGCGGCTGGCGGTAGACGTCGATGATGCTCCGTCCAGTGACGCCAACGAAGTGGAGGGGCGGTCTGCAGCGAGCAGCGTGCATACGGAAATCCCCGGCCCGTATGGCCCGTGCTGGCCGTTGGTGACCGAGCCGGTCGAGCTGGAAATCGGGTCGGCCAGGGTGACGATCGAGATCGAGGATGAGAACGCCAAGTACCCGCTGGGCTGGGCCGTGCTGACGGATGAAAAGCTGCGGGACAAGGCCGGCGCCGGCTGGACGAACTTCTGCGAGTGGATGGGCTACTCGTCGCAGGAGATCTCCGATCTGAACGAAGATCTCGCAGGGTTTGTTGCCGCGAAGCCGTTCAAGATGGAATTCAAGGTGGAAACGGCGAACGCTGAGACTCCGGCAACGACCCCGGCGGCCTCGCGAAGCCGAATTACCCGAACCCCTTCGACCGCACGTCGAACGGTCGGCAGGAAGTCGATCTCCATCCAGGAGCAGGTCCAGTCGCAGAACACGGAATTCTCCAAGCTGTTTCACAGCTCGATGTTGAATTCGGCCCTCCTGAGCCGGCGGAGCGTTGAGAGCGACAGTCGCGAGGAGTCCGCCATGAAGTACCTCGGGATCTGGGCGACGCGGCACGTCAACATCAATACGGCGCCCCGGCATGTCCTGGAGGCGGCCATGTCGTTCGGCAGCGTCATTCATGCCCCCAAGATTGCCGAGGCGATCATCCAGCAGCGGAAGATCGCGCCGATAGCCGACGTCAACGAGGTCCGCCAGGCCGTCCTGGGCTACTCGGACGTTATCCAAGACGCACGCGAGTTTCTGGTGACGAGCAGCACGGTCCTTACGATCCGCGTAACGGCGGTCTGCGGTGCGGCCAGGGCGACCGCCATCGGGGCGGTGAGCCGGGAAGGCGGCAAGTTCCAGCCGATCGCGGTGATCTGCGACTGATCGCCAATTACTGAATGCCCATCGGGCTTTTGTCGAAAGACCTATGGCCTGAACGTAATTTTTGGAGAGCATAAATCGTGCAAGCTGGAAACCAGTTGGGAATCTACCTGAGAAAAGACCGGGCGACGGTCGTGTGCCTGGCCAGCCAGGGTCGCGACCGCAAGCTGCTCGATTGTTTCTCCGTCCGGGCGGAAGGGGATGGATCGGATCCGAAGGTCCTATACGACCAGATCGCCGACGCCTGTAACGAGCGGAAGCTCCGGTTCGCGGAAGCCGCGGTCGCCCTGGACGGCGCTGTCGTCATGCAGCATGCCGTGCACAGTGAGTTCTGCGACGCGAAGAAGGTTACTGCCACCGTGCGTTTCGATACCGAGGAGACGCTGGGCACGGATGTAACGGATCTGGCCGTGTCGTTCCGGATCGCATCGAACGATGAGGAGGGGGCCGGGCTCGATGTTTTTACCGCCCAACGGGCGGCCCTGACCGAGATTATCGAATCCCTGCAAAGCAAAGGAATCGACCCGGTGGCGATCGATCCGGACGTTTGCTGTCTGTCGCGGTACCTTGCGGGCTACGCGAAGACGCAGGAGGATGCGGGAAACAGCACTCTGTATGCGGCGCTCTCGGATTGTCGAGGTTATCTGGTCGTCTTGTCTGCCGAGCGGGAGCCTGTGACGTATCGGACGTTCCTGGTGGGGTCATCCCAGGACCGAACGTCGCTGCTGACGCGGGAGGCCCTGGTCACGACGGCCCTGGTTTCGACGTCTCGGGTAGGGCGACTTTGCGTGTTCGACGCCGGTGGGGGGCTCTTGCGGGAGTCGGTAAGCGAGAAGACCGGTTTTGCCGTGGACTCGTGCGATCTGACCGCCATGACGGGTGTTGAGCCGGGGGATATCGCCGATTGCGCGTCTGCTGTCGATTTTGCCCTCGCCTACGGGGCTGCCCTGGGGCTGGGCGAGAGGGGCAACAGCGTGAATCTTCGGAACGACCACATGCCGTTCCTTGGCAAGAAGCTGCGGCTGCAAAAAGCCATTCGATTCCTGAGCGTCTCGGTCACAATTCTCCTGTTGGCCGTGGGGATCTTCTTTCACTCCCAGTTGCTGCGGGAGAACCGCTACCGGTCGGACCTGCAGGCGAAGTTCGAACCGGACTATCTGGCTGTCATGCCGGGCAAGACGAAGCTTCCGGATACCATGAAGATGGCCGTGGGGGACTTGGAAAGGGCGTTGAGGACTCTCAAGGCGGAGAAGACGGGCGTCGGAGCGGACCAGGATTCGGTCTCGGCCAAGCTGACGCTGGTTCTCAAGGCATTGAACTCCTGTGCGAAGGAAACGGGCCTGAATCTCCAATCGGTCACGATCACTTCGTCGACGATCACCGTGGAAGGAACGACATCCGGCCACCACAACGCGGCCAACGTGTTGATGCCGGGGATCGAGAAGTCGGGACTCCAGGTCTCCTCGCACCGGATTGATCCCGAAGACGACCACGACAAGTTCTCGTTGACGCTGGCGCCCAAGAAGCAGACGCAAGGGAAATGAACATGCGCGACATTCACCGAAATCCGGTACTGTATTACGTCCTGATCCCTTTGATGATTGGAATGTGGCCGCTGCTGGTCTGGGCGGTGTATCTGCCTGCGTCGCAGCGCGAACGCGACAACGATTGCAGCCTGCTGCTCGAAGGCCAGACGAACATCATGGAAATCCTGGACATCGATCCGCAGCGGACGAACCGCGCGGACCCGAACCGCGTGGGCGGCGAGTTCGCCTATGCCAGGGCGGTGGACCGGGAGGCGAACCTGTGCGGCATCCTGCCCAGCAACAAGAACGTCAGTGCCGGGAACATCATCCGGATGAGCGGCAAGAGGCGTCAGGACGCCAGGGTTGAACTCAAGGACGTGAGCATCATTCAGGCCGCCAGATTCCTTTCGGGGATGCAATCCACCTGGGTGAACCTGACCTGCGACAAACTTGAACTGACGAGGAAGAAAGGGATGCCGGACCAGTGGAAGGTGGATCTCAACTTCATTTATTACTATTAGACCGCTCAACCAGCCAAATCCTGGGAGCCGCCATCTACCGAGAATCCCGCAATTAACACCCGTCGCCAGGGGGATATCACTATATGTAGTGGGTCTCCTATTTTTCCAGTCAGAACGGCCCGACGTGCGTATGTAGATAAACCTGACTCGCTTTTGCCTTGTATCCGCTCTTCCTAACAGCCTTGGCGACGCTTTTCGCAGGCTGCATTTTCTCTAAAAAGTCGCCTTCCGATTCGAGAACTTCTCTAAAGTTTTCAAAATGAGTATGTCGATATCAGTGTTGACATGAGCGTGATCGGGAATTGCTTGGTACACAACATGTAGTGGTGAATGGGTTCCGCTCGGCGGGATTGAGTGATTCGGTCCGAGCAAGGTTTTTGGCAGGATAACGCACAATGCGGGAACATGGTTCCAGCGAGTTTGCAGAAGAAAGCCAGCAGTGGGTAAATCCTCTCGATATGGATCTCACTCAGGATAGGGATATGGTCATGGAGCAGATCATCGAGAACATCAACAATACCCCACTGGGTCAGGTACTCAAGAGGATCGCCTCTTTGCCCGAGGTCCGTCGTCAAAAGGTACTCCATCTCCGCCGGCAGATCACCGCGGGCCAATATGACCTCTCGGATCGACTGGACATCGCGCTCGACAAGGTCTTGGAGGATCTGATCGCCTGACAAGAGCCAGGAATTACACCCTCCTCTGCGGGCATTGGCGCCGCATTGAGCCGGAGCGGATCGCGGGGGATTCGTCCTTTTGCCCGATAATCTCCGGCTCCTACCCGATTACCATCTGTTGTTTTTCACAACAACGCATCTGCAACCCGTCCTCCCGGCGATGGTGTCCTGCATCGCGTCGAGCCGGCCCGAATCCTTGTCATCGACCATGCAGAACATGGCCGAACCGCTGCCGCTGAGGCAAACGGGTCCCACGCCGAGCGTCTGAACGGCTTCTTTCAAGTCTCTGAGTTTCTCGTACAGGCGAAAGCAACTGCTTTCGAGCATGTTTGCGCACATCCGCGCCAGCAGATCGATCCTGTTTTTTTCGAGGTGATCGGCGACTTGGACGCTCAACCGGTGGTGGAGGTCTGCGTCGTGGCGATAGTGTGCGTAAACCTCTTTCGTAGAGGAGTTTACGTCCGGCAGGATCAGGATTGCAGCGAAGTCGAATCCGCTGGGCAACTCCGAGATTTTTTCGCCTCGCCCTGTGCAGTAGGCCAGCGGTCCGTTCACGAAGAAGGCGATGTCGCTGCCGAGCCGGGAGGCGAGGTCCATCAGCTCGGGTCTGGACAGGCCAAGGTTCAGATATGCGTTCAGGCCCATCAGCGTCGCTGCGGCGTCGCTGCTGCCGGAGCCCAGTCCCGAGCCGGCCGGAATGTTCTTCGTCAACGTCAGACGCACGCTGTCGCTCCTGCCACAAGTGCCCAGGATCAGCTCCGCGGCCCTGTAGACCAGGTTCGTCCGGTCGTTTGGCGCCCAGCAGGGGCCCTCGCAGATGAACTCGATGCCGCTTTGACCCGGCCGGATCGAGATCTCGTCGAACCAGTCCACCTTGGCCATCACCGTCTCGATCTCGTGGAAGCCGTCCGGCCGCTTGCCGGCGATCAGCAGACTGAGGTTGATCTTGGCGGGCGCTCTCACGAGCAGTCTGTCGCCCGAACGCTCCAATTGTTGCATGTCACTCATGAATCGTTTTCATCCCAAAACAGGGTACTTCACCCCCTTGCCAATTCCCGACCGCAGCGCAATCGTCTGTTGACATTATACTTACGGTCTCATATCTTCAATACTTTCTTGAAATGGACGAGGTCGGAATGGATGAAGTTGCCAGGGAATCTGTTTGTGCGGCTCGGGTCCCGTGGTGGCATTGGCACCGTCGGCTCTACGATTGGGTGATCCACTTTGCGAACACGCCTTACGGCGTGACGGCGTTGTTCGTTTTGAGTTTTGCCGAGTCGAGCTTCTTTCCCATCCCCCCCGACGTCCTGCTGGCCCCGCTGGCCCTCGGATCGCCCCGCAAGTGGCTGCGATTCGCGCTGGCCTGCTCCATCGCCTCGGTTCTCGGCGGGATTCTTGGTTACGGGATCGGAGCGTTTCTCTGGGGGGCCATCGGTCCGTGGGTGTTCGCGCACCTCGGGTCCGTCGGCCTGACGCCGGAGAACTTCGCCAAGTTCCAGGGCTGGTACGCGAAATACGATTTCTGGGTGGTCTTCACGTGTGGCTTCACGCCGCTGCCCTACAAGGTTTGCACGATCTCCGCGGGCGTTGCAGGCATCTACTTCCCGGGCTTCATCATCGCCTCGGCGGTGAGTCGGTCCGCCCGGTTCTTCATGGTCGCAGGTCTGATGGGCTGGAAGGGCGAGGCGATTCGGCCGGTCATCGAGAAGTACTTCAACTGGTTCTCGCTGGCCTTCGTCGCTCTCTTGATCGGCGGGTTCCTCGTGATAAAATGGCTCCATTGAATCCGTCGCCTGGTTCTGAAAAATGGATGAGATGCAGAAAACCACGCTGTTGCGATTGGCCTGGGACACCGTCAAGGCGGTGGTCTGTGGCACGCCCAAGCCGCAGGTGTCGAGCGACGATCCCGTGCTGAACGCTCCGTGCGGGTGCTTCGTCACGTTGAAGACCCGCGGCCGGCTGCGGGGCTGCATCGGCCAGTTCACCTCGGACCGTCCCCTCATCGAGACGGTCGCGGAGATGGCGGAATCTTCCGTCGCCCGGGACCCGCGATTCGTGGGACACCGGATTGTGCCCCGCGAGCTGGACGATCTGGAGGTCGAGATCTCCGTGCTGTCGCCACTCCAGCGGACGCACGATCCCCTGAGCCTCGAGCTGGGCGTGCATGGGATCTACATCAAACGCGGTTGCGTCTCCGGCTGTTTTCTCCCCCAGGTTGCCACCGAGACCGGCTGGACTCGCGAGGAATTCCTCTCCTACTGCTGCTTCCACAAGGCGGGCCTGCCGGCTGACGCCTGGAAGGACCCTGAAACCGAGGTCTACCTGTTCACTGCAGAAGTGTTCGAGTCTCCCGCCGGGAGCCCCTGAGATACGCCGGCGAAGAAAAGCATCCCGCAAGAGCCTCCGATTTGCTATACTTTGGGTGGATTTCGGTCTGCTGTTTCGCGGGGAATCGGTTTCATCCTCGCAGATTAACGGACCCAGGGGTGATTGAAAAGTAGGGGAACAGGGAGGAGGGGACATGGCTCGGACCTGCGTATCCGTCGCCATCCTGATGACCTTATGGGCGGCTGGTTGCGCCTCGTCGACCGGGCCGGATGTGTTGTTGTCGGATACCGCCGATTCGGGTCGGTCCGCCGTCACGGTCTTGGAACGCCTGCAGAGCGAGAGCCTGCCGGCGCTGCGGTCGGTCGAGCCCTGGGACAACGAGTTCGGTCCCGGCTTGAAGCTCGCCACCGACCACTACGAGATCTTCTCTACCATCCAGCAGCCGCTGATCCTGCGGATGGTCCCCGGCTTTGTCGAATCGGCTTACCTCGCCTACAACGATCAGCTCGCCCAGCCCATCGAGACCTCGCACAAGTTCACGATCTACCTGTTTGCCGATCGCCAGCAATGGGAGGACTTCACGTATCGCTTTGCAGGGGAGCAGGCGTCGCTGTTTTGCAAGATCCAGACCGGCGCCTATTACCTCAACGGCGCGTGCGTCATCTACGACATCGGTCCCCGGCGGACGCTGGCTGCCCTCGGGCACGAAGGCTGGCACCAGTTCAACAGCCGGCACTTCAAATACCGCCTGCCGAGCTGGCTCGACGAGGGCGTCGCCATGCTCTTCGAGACGAGCGTCTACGAGCAGGGCTTCTTTCGTTTCGATCCGACCACGAACGTCCAGCGGCTCGGCGCCCTCAAGCAGACTCTGGACAACGCCAGACAGATCTCCCTGCGCGACGTGATCGCCACCAGTCCGGGCGAAGTGCTCGCCACGGACCAGACCGAGGCGGTCATGGCCTTCTACAGTCAATCGTACGCGCTCATCCGCTTCCTTCGCGAGTCCGGTTACGGCAAGCGTCTGGACGCCTACCATCGGCTCATGCAGGACGGCCTCCTGGGATACTGGCCGCTCGACGCCTCGGACGGCGCGACCGCCGCGGATCGCAACGTACCGCGAACGATTCCGTGGAATCGCCAGGTGGGATTGCAGCTCTTCGAGCACTACGTCGGCTGCGACATGGAACAGCTCGACCGCGAGTACCTCGCCTTCTGCCGCCGGATCGTTGACGGCCTGTCCTTCGTTCCGGTCCAAGGCGATGATCGCTACGCGGTGAAGTGACTCATGCGCCCTCGGTGCTCCGGGAACTCACTCGCAGCGAAACTCGAAGCACGAAACCCGAAATCCGAGACAAGCACGAATGACCGAAATCTGAATTCCAGAAACGGCGTCTCCCGGTTCGCGTCAGCGTTTGGAGAATTCGAATTTTGGATTTGTTTCGGATTTCGAAGTTCGGATTTCGGATTTGTCGCGCCTTGGCCCGTGATGTAGAATGCCCGCACGTGGTTCGAGTGGATGTGTCTCTGTGTTCCGGTGACCGTG
>CAZDTD010000003.1:0-17105 GCA_964507995.1 uncultured Pirellulales bacterium
GTTCTGCTCGGTGATGATGTCGCCGGAGAGGATGTTGTCGAGTCCCCAGGACCGAAGCCGGCCCTCGGAGGAGGCGTTCCTGTCCTTCCAGAATTGATACTTGCCTGTGAAGGGGTCGCCTGCGTGGTAGGTGGCCTCGCCGAACGTGAACTCGCCGAGGGCCTTCTCCTCGTGCACGCGTCGCAGGGCCTCCATGTAGAACGGGTCCACCCGTGTTTGGAAGTCGACCAGGAATGCTCGTTTGTTGGCGGAAGCCTTCTTGCCGCTGTCGCCGATGCTCTGGCAGCCGGGGACATCGACCGCGATGGGTTTGGCCAAGTACACGTGCTTGCCGGCCTCGACCGCGGCGGCCGCCTGCTCGGGGTGGAAGTACGGCGGGCTGATGATCGCGACCGCGTCCACCTTGTCCAGCAGTTTCAGATAGCCCATCAGACCGGTGAAACGGTTGGCCTGGGGGACGCCCACCTGGTTGCCCAGGTCGTCGACGCGATCCTGGAAATAGTCGTAGGCGGCGGCGACGTTGTATCCGCCGTGCTCCTTGAAGAGCTTGGCGATCCAGGTGCCGCGACCGCCGCAGCCGATTATGCCAAGGTTGATCGTGGAATTGGCGGCGGCGCCGCGGACCAGGGCCGGCTTGACTACGGCGAAGGTCGCGACGGCTGCCCCGGCGCCGGCCATGAAACGACGGCGGCTCAGGGACGTGGGGTTGGTGGTCGATTCGGCGGGCTTGCGCAACTGCGACATTCTGCGGTCCTCCTTTCAAGAACGCATATGCATGGAAACCATGCTGTTGTCGGCATTTACCTCAATGCCGCAATTATAGCACGCCAAGTGACCCACGCAACCAGTTTCCGGCGGCGGTCGTCCCTGGTTGCAGTCATTCTGTCCTCTTGCTTTCTGTATCCAGGCGTGACACAATACTGTGCGAAGTGTGTTGCGTATGAGGCGCCAAGGCATCATGGAAAACGAGCAGACAACCGTTGAAGTTTCTTGCCATCTCAAGGTTGGAGTCCGCGCTATCATAGCTGCCGTCGGATATGTGGTGGCCACGCTGTTGCTGGGGTGGAACTTCTTCCCGTGCCTGCTGATCCTACTGATGCTCGTATCGCTCCTGATGGGCGGGATCGCCGTGTTCTGCGGCTTGTTTCTGAAGGCAAACCGGCAGGGAACTCGCCTCTGGAAACACATCGGGGTCCTGCTGACGATCCTTGTGCTTTCGTTCCTGCTGACGGTTGGGCCGGGCAACTACATCCGCTTGCTGGATCTGCGGGCCCGTCTTACCGTGGCGCTTACCGGCGGACAGGAGGAACTGCAAGCCTGGGCCGTCGCTCTGCTGACTGAACCTCGCGACCCCAACAGTCCCGACGTCTGGAGAGAGCGGGGCGTGCCCAGGGAACGCTGGTCGAAGCAGGTTCGGCGGCTCAGGCCCGGTGCAGTCCGGATTGAGCCGGCGTTCGAGAATGGCGGGGAGGCGGTCGTCTTCTGCTATGGTGGCGGGTTCTTCCACTGGTACATTGTCGTGGGCCGGCCCGGCTCGCGGCCCGATCCCTCATTTAACCAACCCAACAGCGACATCTTCTGGTATCGTTGGGCCGACGGCATCTACGACCGACAGGAGTGGCAGGGGATTGGGGCCGGTTCCCGCGGCTCGCCTTGAGTGCCTTGGAGTTGTGCCTTGACGTGCCCTCGGTTGCATCATAGAATGCCCCGCTTGATTCGAGCAGAAACCACACGACCGTGTTCCTCTCCACGATCAGCCGGAGGGGAAACCAGAAGGATTACAAAGTCATGACCAGAATCAATGAGAATTTCCTGAAACTCAAAGCGGGGTATCTGTTCCCCGAGATCGGACGAAGGGTCCGCGTATTCAAGCAGGAACATCCGCAGGCCAGGGTCATCAGTATGGGCATCGGCGACGTAACGCAGCCGCTGGCCCCTGCGGTGATCGAGGCCATGCACAAAGCGGTCGATGAGATGGGCCGACGCGAGACGTTCCACGGCTATGAGGACACCGGCATCGGCTACGAGTTTCTCCGCAAGGCCATTGTGGAGAACGACTTCGGCCTTCGCGGCGTGAGCATCGATCTCGACGAGGTCTTCGTCAGCGACGGGACCAAGCCCGACACCGGCAACATGCAGGAAATCTTTGGCGTCAAGAACGTGGTGGCTGTGGCCGACCCGGTCTACCCGGTCTACGTCGATACGAATGTGATGGCGGGCCGGACCGGCGAGGCGGGCGACGAGGGCCAGTACGCCGGGATCGTCTACATGCCTGCGACCGCCCAGAACGGCTTCGTGCCTGCGCCGCCGCGGAAGTCGGTCGATATGATCTACCTGTGCTTCCCGAACAACCCGACCGGCTCGGTGGCGACGAAGGCTCAGTTGGCGAAATGGGTCGAGTACGCCCGCAAGCACAAGGCGGTGATCTTCTTCGACGCGGCCTACGAGGCCTACATCAGCGATCCGTCGATTCCGCACTCGATCTACGAGATCGAAGGGGCCAGGGAGGTCGCCATCGAATTTCGAAGCTGTTCGAAGACCGCCGGCTTCACAGGCGTCCGCTGCGCCTACAGCATCGTGCCCAAGCAGCTCAAGGCCTACACGAAAGACGGCCAGGCGGTAGACGTGGCTCCGATCTGGAAGCGCCGGCATTGCACGAAATTTAACGGCGTGTCCTACATCACGCAGGCAGGGGCCGCCGCGATCTACTCGCCGCAGGGCAAGCAGCAAATCCAGCAGACGATCGATCTGTACATGGCCAACGCGGCTATGATCCGCACCGGCCTGACGAAACTCGGCTATACCGTCTATGGCGGCGTCAACGCCCCGTATATCTGGGTGCGAACGCCGGAAGGGGTCGGGTCGTGGGAATTCTTCGACCGGCTCCTGAACGAGGCTAACGTCGTGTGTACGCCGGGCGCCGGCTTCGGACCGGCGGGCGAAGGCTACGTTCGTCTGACCGCCTTCGGCCAGTCTGAGAACGTCAAAGAGGCTTTGGACAGACTTGGAAAGCTTGGGGCCTGATTGCTGATGGTGACGGCTTACATCGGACTGGGCAGCAATCTCGGGGACCGGGAACGGTCTATCCGCGATGCACTGGGGATACTCGGCGGCAATGGGAGCGTCAAGGTTGCCCGCGTCAGCGATATCCAGGAGACGGCGCCGCTGGGACAGGCCGAGCAGCCCAAGTATCTCAACGGCGTCGCTGAGATTCGCACGGATCTGAAGCCCGCCGAGCTGCTCGCGAAGCTCAAGGCGACGGAAGCTGCCCTCGGGCGGCAGCCCAACACCTCCTGGCAGTCCCGCCCGATCGATTTGGACCTGCTGTTGTATGGCGACGAGGTCGTCAATGTCTCCGGCCTGACAGTGCCACATCCCGATATTCATCTTCGGTCGTTCGTCCTCGACGGGCTGTGTCAACTGAATCCGCAACTCGTTCACCCTGTGCTCAAGGAGTCCGTCAGCGAGTTGTCGCGTCGCTTAGGCGGCGGGAGTTTTCTCCTCGATCCGAAGGCCCTGCAAGTGGTGAGCATCGCGGGCGTCATCGGGGTGGGCAAGACAACGCTGGCCCGGAAATTGGCGGAGGTCCTGCCGGCCGAGATCCTGCCTGAGCCGTACGATACGAATCCTTTCCTGCCGCAGGTTTACGCCGGCAAGTCGGAGCTTGCCCTGGACTCGCAGCTCTATTTCCTGGTGAACCGGGCG
The DNA here is from genome assembly GCA_964507995.1 of uncultured Pirellulales bacterium. Lineage (GTDB taxonomy): Bacteria > Planctomycetota > Phycisphaerae > Sedimentisphaerales > Anaerobacaceae > PLanc-01. The sequence goes on from CAZDTD010000003.1 coordinate 3,706, forward strand.
GAACAGTTGAGCCCGGATCGTCTGACTCGCGGCAAGGTGTTCATCACGGACTACGTGTTCGACAAGGAGCTGATCTACGCAAGACGCCTCCTCGATGGGCATCAACTACAGCTCTACGAACGCGTCTATCCGGCGTTTGTCCGGAAGGCGGCCAAGCCGACACTCGTGATCTACCTGGAGGATTCTCCCTGCAATTGTCTGGACCGGATTCACGGCCGGAATCGGCCCTACGAACAGACGATGGGGCTCGGATTCCTCGAATCGCTGGACGGGGACTACAAACGCCTGTTTGCGGATTGGAAGGCATCCCCGGTGATTCGCGTTCCAGCGTCGGAATTGACGGGCTATGCGAGCGATGTGGTGGAGCGTCTGGTCCACCAGGTTCGCGCATACATTGTGCCGTCGGCGGTGGAAAATCTTGGGGGAAGTGAAAATGCAGATTGCAAGAACAATCGCTGAAATCAGGGCGTTCGTCGCCCAGGCCCGTGCGGCCGGCAAGAGGGTGGGGCTCGTGCCCACGATGGGGGCCCTGCACGTCGGACACGCCTCGTTGATCGACATGGCCGCCTCTCGCTGCGACTACGTGGTCGTGAGCCTTTTCGTCAATCCGACGCAATTCGGCCCGAACGAGGACTTCGAGCGGTATCCCCGCCCGTTCGAGAAGGATGTTGAAGTCTGCAAAACGCACGGCGCCGGCGCGATTTTCGCTCCCACTCCGGCCGAGATGTATCCGCGAACGAACCTGACCTGGGTCACCGTGGAGAAGGTGACTGAGCCCCTGTGCGGCCGGTCCCGGCCGGGCCATTTCCGAGGGGTGGCCACCGTCTGCACGAAACTCTTCAATATCGTCGGTCCCGATGTCGCATTCTTCGGCCAGAAGGACGCCCAGCAGGTCGCGGTGATCCGCCGGATGGTGGCCGATCTGAACATGCCCCTGGAGATCGTTGTCTGCCCGACGGTTCGCGAACCGGATGGACTGGCGGTCAGTAGTAGAAACCAGTATCTCAGCCCGCAGGAGAGGGGACAGGCCCCTGTGATCCACCGGGCCCTGCGGCGGTGCGAGGAACTCGTCGAGTCCGGCGAGCAGAATACGTCGGTGATCGTTGAGGCGATGCTGAAGATTTTGGGCGAGGCGCCGGCGTTACAGGTCGAATATGTCAGTCTCGTAGACGCGGAGAGCCTGGAGGCGGTCGGTCGGGTGAACGGGCGGGTTCTGGTCGCCATCGCGACCCGGCTTGGCTCCACCCGGTTGATTGATAATATCGTGGTGGACAAAACCAGTCGGTAGGATATAATGACCCCCGATTGAGCGCGAGGAACGGTATACGAATCGCATCGAGAGATTATGTTGATAAAGGTTCTGAAAAGCAAATTGCATCGGGCTCGGGTCACAGACTCGAAGCTACACTATCCGGGCAGTATCGAGATCGATGAGGATCTCATCAAGGCGGCGGGCCTGATCCCCTACGAGGCGGTCACGGTGGCCGACCTGAACAACGGCAACCGGTTGGAGACCTATGTCGTGCCGGGCGAAGCGGGCGCAGGCAGGATCGTGATCCTGGGCGCCGCGGCCCAACTGATCAAGGCGAAGGACATCATCATTATCTTCGCCTACGCCCACTGTACGCCGGAAGAGGCGAAGGAACTTGTTCCGAAGGTTGTCGTTCTGGACGAGAAAAACAGGATTGTGAAGCCGCAGTGATTGGATGCACCCCGAGCTTTTCGAAATCCCTATCGTTCATTTGACCGTCAAGAGTTACGGTTTCATGATGGTCATAGGGTTTCTGGCCGCGGTGGCGGTGATCCGCTATCTGAGCCGCCATTTTACGCGCGATCCTCAGCATATCACCAATGCGGCCCTGTACTCGCTCATCGCGGGCGTCGTTGGAGCGAGGGTCTTCTTCGTCGTCCATTACTATGACCAGTTCCGGGGCAGTTGGGGCGGCCTGTTCGCCATCTGGAACGGCGGCCTGGAACTGATCGGCGGTGTCGTGCTGGCCATCGCCGTGATCCTGCTGTATATCGCCTATCACAAGCTCCCAATGCGGCACTACCTTGACGTGCTGGCGATCGGGCTGACGACGGCGTTGATCTTCGGCCGGATGGGGTGTTTCCTCAACGGTTGTTGTTATGGCAAGCCGACCGAATTGCCCTGGGGTGTGCGGTTCCCCTACGGCTCGTTCGCCTGCGAGAGCCAGGCCTGTCCGGATGCCGACCGTCACCGGCTCGAGCCGCGTCTGCACCTGCCTCGAGAGTTCTTCGGGTATGTCGATGAGCATGGCGATTACATCAATGCCCTGAAGCCGTGGAAGTATTTGACTCCCGCCCAGCAGGAACAGGTTGCCCACGGCGAGTATCGCTGCCTGCCGGTCCATCCGACACAATTGTACTCCTCTGTGGGGGCTGCGCTGTTGACCTTGCTCTTGTACGGCATCTGGCGTCGTTCCCAGAGAGCGGAAGCGGCTGGACAGTATCGCTTTCTCACGAAGCCCGGCGTGACGTTCAGCATCATGTTCATCCTCTATGGGATCGGGCGGTTCTGCATCGAGATGCTCCGCGACGACAATCCATTCGAGACCGCCAGCTTGACCATTTCGCAGATCCTCGGCATCGGCTTGGCGATTCTCGGCCTCGTGCTCGTCTTCTTCTTCTCCTTTGCCAAGCCCGAGCGATTGTCGGCAACTCCGTCGAAGTAGCTGACGCGCAACACGGCTTTTGCGTGTGAATCCGCCGGTGTTCTTGCGTCGTTTCTCTGGATCATGTCCCCACGATGTGCTAAACTGGACGACTGAATGCATGACGGGCCGGCCCCGGCGGCTTGAGGGGCCGCGGCCCAACCGGATCGTGGTTGGATGACATGCGTGTGAGGGAAGTGCATGCGCAAGAGGCTCATTTGTGTTCTCGCGGGTGTCGTTGTTGCGATAGCGTTTGTGTTCGTGTGGATGGGGCGGTCCTTTGACGCCCAGGACATCTTGGCTGCCTATCAGCGGGAACCGATTGCGGCGGGCGTCAAGATGGTGTATCCCCTGAACGGGACGTTCTTTCCCCCTGAGGTCATACCGCCGACATTCCAGTGGGAGGACGCAAGTCCCGAGGTGTCTGCCTGGCTGATCCGGGTGGAGCTGGACGGCCAGACGCCGGTGAGCCGCGTGATTCGGGAGCGGCAGTGGTTGCCCACGCTTCAGGAGTGGAAGCGGATCAAGTCGGCCTCAATCGACAAGGAGGCGAAGGTTCTCATCGTAGGGGTTCGGTTGGGCAAGCCGTTGCGGGTCCTCTCTGCGGCCACCCTGGCCATCTGGACCTCGAAGGATGAGGTAGGGGCTCCACTGTTCTATCGGGAAGTGAACCTGCCCTTCGAGAATGCGGTCAAAGACCCATCGCTGATCCGCTGGCGATTCGGGTCGATCTCGTCGTTGCAGCGTCCGCCGGTGATCCTGGAAAACCTGCCGGTGTGTGGGAATTGTCACTCCTTCTCGCAGGACGGCCGACTGCTGGCGATGGACGTGGATTACGCCAACAGCAAGGGCTCCTACGTCATTTCGCCGATCAAGCAGCAGATGGTCCTGGCGACGAGCGACATCATCACCTGGAATGACTACAGGAAGGAGGACGGCGAGCAGACGTTCGGCTTGCTCTCGCAGATGTCTCCGGACGGGCGGTATGTGCTCAGCACGGTGAAGGACAAGTCCGTGTTCGTGCCGATGCCGGATCTGGCGTTCAGCCAGTTGTTCTTCCCAATCAAGGGCATCCTGTGCGTCTATGACTGCCAGACGAAGACCTTCAACTCGCTGCCGGGGGCGGACGATCCCGCCTTCGTCCAGAGCAATCCGTGCTGGAGCCCGGACGGCAAATACGTCCTCTTCGCCCGCAGCCGGGCGTACGATCTCAAGCACACGGTGGGACAGGGCAAGGTCCTCCTGACCCGCGAGGAGTGCAAGGAATTCGTCGAGGATGGCAAGCCGTTTCTGTTCGATCTGTATCGCGTGCCGTTCAACGAGGGAAGGGGGGGCACGCCGGAGCCGCTGGCAGGGGCCTCGAACAACGGCGTGAGCAACTTCTTCGGCCGCTACTCGCCCGACGGCAAGTGGATCGTCTTCTGCAGGGCCAAGAGCTATATGCTGCTCCAGAAGGACAGTGAACTGTACATCCTGCCAGCCGAGGGCGGCCAGGCCCGCCGGCTCCAGTGCAATACCGGCCGCATGAACTCCTGGCACAGCTTCTCGCCCAACGGCAAATGGCTCGTGTTCTCGTCGAAGGCGTGGTCCGACTATACGCAGCTCTGCCTGACGCACATTGACGAAAATGGAGATAGTACTCCACCCGTGCTGCTGGCGCACCTGACGTCGCCCGACCGGGCCGCCAATATTCCGGAGTTCGTCAACACCGAGCCCGATGCGATCGTGAGAATCCAGGATGAGTTTCTCAACGACTATTCGTTCGTTCGAGCGGGCAACGAGTTCTACCGCCACGGCGATGCGAACAACGCCATTGCCGAGTACAACAATGCCCTGGCGCTCAACCCCGACAACGTTGAGGCCCACCAGAAGCTTGGATTCCTGCTGTACAACGTGACGAATGCCCCGCAGGAGGGCATGGCCCATCTCCTGAGGACCCTCGAACTCGATCCGTACAATGCCCGCGCCCATTACGATCTGGGCATGGCGCTGCTGTATCAGCAGAAGATCGAGGATGCGACGCGCCACTTTGCCGAGGCCCTGCGGCAGATGCCGAACGGGCTGGACGAGCAGTACACGCCGGCCCGCGTGCATTTCCACCTGGGCGAGGCCCTGTTCCTGACGGGCAAATCCAGGGAGGCGCAGCCGCACCTGGCCCGGGTTATCGAGCTGGAACCCCGGAACGCGCAGGCCCATTATTGCCTGGCACAGATCCTGGCGGACCTCGGTCAGATGGATCAGACGCAGCTCTATTACGCCAGGGCCATGCAGCTCGATCCGAATGCGGACGTTTCGCCTGGTCTCAACCACCTCCTGGCGGCCGCTTGCCTGGGGAAACGCCAGTTCCCGGAAGCGCTTCGCTATGAGCAACGGGCTCTGGCCCTGGCGCAGGCCCAGGGCGATGCGCAGTTGACAGCCACGCTCCGCCAGGCGGTAGATTACTGCCACCAGTTGATCGAAGCGGCAAAGAAGTAAGTACTGTGATGGTGTGGCTGAGCAGGAACGAGCCGGAATCCCTGTGTCGCGTTCTCGGACTGTCGGCGGTCCGTGTCGCCCCCCCCAGCGGTGTGTCGAGTCTGTGACATTCTCGCCAATGGGCTGGGAATCCGCAAAATCCCATCGAATTGGGCCGTTTGCCGGCGAACATCTTGTCAAATTGCCGATAGTATGATAGAATGCTCTAAGTAGCGAGTTTGGGTATTGCTTAAGACATGGGTGTCTATGGGGCTGTACGACAGAGATTACACGCAATCCGAGTTCCGCCAGCAGCGGTTTGGCCTTCCGCAGATGCGGTTCAGTCTGCCCCGCATGACGCCGGTGGTCAAGTGGCTGCTGATTGCGAACATCGGCATCCACCTGCTGCAGGCGATCTTGTTCTCACGGCAGATGCAGTCGGCGACGGGAATGACGCCGCTGGAGGCGGTTTTCGCTGTGTATCCGGCGTCGCTCGGCAAGGTGTTGCAGGTCTGGCGGCTCGTCACCTATCAGTTCCTGCACGGCGACTCCTGGCACATATTCGGCAATATGCTGGGTCTATTCTTCCTTGGCCCGACGCTGGAGGCACACTGGGGCAGCAAGCGGTTCCTGGTTTTTTACCTGTTCTGCGGCGTTGTGGGCGGGCTGTTGTACACGGCGCTCGTCGCTGCCGGAGCCATGGCGGCAGGTCCGATGGTGGGCGCCTCAGGGGCGATCCTGGGTTTATTGGCAGCCTGTGCGATCCTGTTTCCGCATTTCGTGGTGTTTATTCTTGTGTTCCCGGTGCCAATCCGGGTGGCGGCCGTTGGACTGATGTTCGTCTACACGCTCAACGTCCTGATGGGGGGCTGGAATGCCGGCGGAGATGCCGCTCACCTTGGTGGGATGGCCGCGGGCATAGCCTACGTGTTGCTCGGGCCCCGCGTAGGCAAGTACAGGCTTCGAGTGCAAGCGGGTTCCTGGGAGAAGAGACTCGAAGCGAACCGCAAACTCCAGATCGAAGTGGACCGTATCCTCGCGAAGGTGCACCGCGAGGGCCTGCACAGCCTGACAGGCATTGAAAAGCGGACCCTCAAGCGGGCGACGCGAGAAGAGATTCGTCGGCAACGACTCTGACCTTGGGACGCAGGCTCAGTCCCATTTGAATCGGACTTTGTTCTCGGTGAGGTCCTGGATTCGCTGGCGGACGTTTTCCTGTTTGATCTTTGCGTCTTTGTACCTGACGATGTCGTCTTTGCTCTCGGTGACTTGACGCTGGAGCTCTTCGAGCCGTTTGAGTAGCTGCTCGTAGGCGATCTCCTTGCGGCGGACGATCAGGTCGTATCGACGGGCGATGACCTCCTGGAGTTCCACGCCGATGGCCTGTTTGTCGGCCTCGGATTTCTCGCTGCGAAGCCGGCAGCACAAGTCGTCCGACTTCTTTCTCAGATCCAGGTCCTCCTTGAGGACGTCCCCGAGCTCCGGATTGGAACTCTCGGCCTCGAAGATATAACCGTACCGGTTCATGGCGTTCTCGAACGCGGGAAGGTACAGTTGCGGGTTTCTCTCTTTGAGCTTCGCCAGGGTCTGTTCCTCGGCTGGGTAGTTGACCTTGAGCCATTCGAGGAACCTGTTGTTCCGCTCCTGACGTCGGGCCTCCCATCGCTCTCGCAGCATCTGGTCGATCTCAGGTCGGCCCTGTTCCCGGATTTCCGACTTGAATCGCTCCGGGTCCGTCTGGCGCAACTCGGTCAGCGTCTTGGCCTTTGCCGGATCACGCTGCTGAATGCCCTTCATGATCCGTTCGATCTGCTCCGGAGCCAGTTCTCGCTGCCACGGCAAGCGAGTCTCCCTCGACTCGTCCTTCCAGATGTCGTTTTGTTCCTGCTTCGCTTCGGCTGCCGTCGGCGCCGCTGTTGTCAACCCGCCGGCCAACGCAATCCCCATCACAAGCGTGGCCATTCGACCTAACCGCATTGCTGCTATCCTTTCCAAAACTCGGTCTCCATCGAGATCAACTCCATTTCGATGTCATCGAGGACATCTTTCTCCTGGGGGGCGACCTGCTCTGCCTCCAGGTCCTGCATCTGTGTCTCGATTTGGCGAATCTGAGACGTGAAATACACCAGATCGAGATCGTCGGCTGCGATATCGCGGCTCTCCCAGACCGCCGTGGGGATAATCGAGGCGAAGTTCGCCCTCGGCTGGTCCGTTGGACCGGTACGATAGTGGCCGACCAGCACGGTCACGACCACCGCCGCGGCCGCCGCGACGGTGGCGCGGGTGACGCGAATACGTCTGCGACGCCCGGCCGACGCCGCGATCATCATGGCTTTGACGGTCCACAGGGTCTGTGATGACGGAACCGGCGCCGGATGGGCCTGAAGCATTCGCTCCACGGCCTCAATGTCGGCCTGTGTCGCCCGGGCTGTGGATTCGTCCATGAACCGCCCGAGCAGTTTCGTCAGATCCTCGCGTGCATGATCTCTCATAGCATCCACCCTCTACCCCTCCATGAGGTCTCTCAGTTTCTTCAGTCCTCTGTGCAGCTTGGACAACGCAGTGCCCAGTGGTTCGGACCGTTGTTCGGCGATTTCCTTGAAGCTTAATTCCGAGTAGAACCGCAGCATGATCAATTCGCGGGTGTCGGCATCCAACCGGTTCAGATGAACCTGAAGTCTGTCGAGCCGCTCCGGCCCCTCGTCCGAAAACCTCGACTCGTTCAGGTCGGGCTCCCGCTCCAACTCTGATCGATGGGCGTCCAGGAGTTTTCGGCGTCGTTGCTTGCCCCGGAGATGGTCGTGAAAGATGTTCGACGCGATCTTAAAAAGCCAGCTCTCGAAGGCGCCGCCTTTGTACGACCCGATCTTCTCAACGAGCCGGATGAACAGCTCGCTGAGGAGCTCATCGCTGAGGTCTCGGTTGCCCGTCAGCCGATAAAAATAACCGTAGCAGCGGCCGGCGTACATGTCAACCACCTGCGAGAAGCTGTCGGCATCCCCCGATTTACAGCCATCGATTATCCGGGCTAATTCGACGCTTCTATCCATCTGCCGCGTTCAAGACGAAAAGACGTTTGCCTGTAAGGCTTTATTGCAGGTTTGCGAAAATGACCGGTCGCCCGCACGTTGCAGCCTCCGCGCGAAGGCCTTCTTCCGCCCGCCCGATGCCGGTGACTTCGGCGGGCTGCCGAGCCGGAGGTTCAGGTCGGCCAGGTCTCGTCCCGACCCTCCTCCTCTTCGTCTTCGTTCTCACGTTCGTCGAGCTTCCAGCCCTCGGAATCCTCCATCTCGCTGATCTCTCGCTGGACGTACTTGAAGATCTTGTCCTGGAGCGGCCCGAGTTTACTGTACCACTTGAGCATGTTCTGGTAGCTGCCCAGGAGCATGTCGAGACGAATGAGCTGCCATTTGGCGAGGCACTCGGCTTCCTTGACGTTGGAAAAGGGGTCGCATCGGAAGACCTTGCGTCCGTCCGGACCCTTCTCACATAGCTCGCATTGATCGCACTGGATCATATTTTGTCCTTTACACGCACGTTCCGCCTGTGCTAAACTGCATTATACGAGTCGGAATGAATCCGGAGCAATGATTTTCGTATAACGTTGGAGAAGTACATGGCCAAACCACGACGCAGAAGGAAGATTGGCAGCAAGAAGAGACGTACACGCTGGAAGATCAGGCATAAGATCAGTTGACAATGTCGCTTCGCAGGGCTGGCCTCTGCGAGGCGACTTTTGTGTCGAGACCGCGGCCTCCCGTGTTGGATGCGCAAAGTGTAGATGAAGCATTTCCACGTAGTCTTCAAGCCCGATGACAAGGAAATCTCGATTCACGCAGGCGCTACCGTCCTTGAGGCCGCTCGGCAAGCGGGTATCATTCTGACCACACCCTGCGGTGCAAAGGGCACATGTGGAAAGTGCGTCGTTTTGTTGCACCCCACCGGCCAACGAATCCTCGCCTGTCAATACCGCGTACAACGCGACCTGGTGGTCGTGGTCCCTCCGGAAGCGCGATTCTACGAGCACAAGATCCTGAAAGATGGACTGGCTCCGACTGCAGGGGTCTGTCCGACGGTGTACCGACGCTATGAGGGGATCGCCGGTCCGGGCGGGATCTTTGGCGTGGCGGTCGATATCGGCACTACGACGGTTGTGGCGAAGCTCCTCGACATGGCCGATGGCCGGTGCCTCGCGACGGAGGCCGTGCTGAACCCGCAGACCCGGTTTGGCGACGACGTCATAAGCCGGATTAACTACGCGCAGTCGCCGGAACGACTGGCCGAGATTCACAAGGTCATCATCGACTGCATCAACGATCTGATTGACAGGCTCTGCCTCCCGGTCCGGATCGACGCGTCTCACATCTATGAAACCTGCATCGTCGGCAATACGACGATGAACCACATATTCCTCGGATACCCTGTTGAGCAGCTCGGCCGGGCGCCGTATCTGGCGTACTCCGTGGATGCCCGAGACCTGTCGGCTGGGGAGTTGGGCCTGCATGTGAATCCCGTGGGCAACGTCCACTGCGTTGAGAACATCGCAGGTTTCGTAGGGGCCGACACGACCGCAGCGACCCTGGCGGCGGATATGGACGCCATCGAGGATCGGACGCTTGTCGTGGACATCGGGACCAACGGCGAGATCGTCCTGGGCACGCGTGAGAGACTCTACGCGGCCAGTTGCGCCGCTGGACCGGCCCTGGAGGGGGCCCGTATCAAATACGGCAGCAGGGCGGCGGAGGGGGCCATTGAAGCGGTTGTGGCCAATGATGACATCGACCTGGATGTCATAGGCAACGTTTCGCCGTGGTCGATCTGTGGCAGCGGTCTGATCGATGCGGTGGCTGTGCTGGCGGACCTGGGAGTGATCGATGCGACCGGTCGACTGCTGGACCGCCAAAGCCTCGGTCGGAGCGTGCCTGCTGCCATCGCGTCGCGGCTTTGCGAATGCGAGGGCCAGCCGGCGTTTCGCCTGTCGTCCGGCGATGGAACCGGCTGTTCCGGCATCGTCCTGACCCAGCGGGACATTCGGGAGATGCAGCTCGCGAAGGCGGCCATCCTGGCCGGCATTCGAATCCTGATGAACAGGCTCGATCTGACCGCCGGCGATATCGACAGGGTCCTGTTGGCCGGCGCGTTCGGGAACTACATTCGACCCGGCAGCGCCGTGCGGATCGGTTTGCTGCCGGACGTGCCGCTCGACCGCATCCAATCCATCGGCAACGCCGCCGCGACCGGGGCTCAGATGCTCCTGATCAGCGACGAGTGCCGGGACAGGGCCGCCAGGCTTGCGAAGAAGATCCAGTACGTGGAAATCGCTCACGAGAAGGGCTTCTCGGACATCTTCGCGGACGCTATGTTGCTGAGTCCGTGAGGCGTCTACGCGGGATTCGCGGATTGTAACTGGTAGACGAGGTAGGCCCCGTAGATGACGAGCAGGACGCCGCCGGAGGCTCGACGGATGACGTGGCCGCCCACGATCGCCGCCACCGCAAACGCTACACTGACTGTAATCATGATCCCGTAGTCGAGACCGCCGGCAAACCTCGCAGTTATCGCGAACGGATGGACAAGCCCTGCGATGCCTACGACGCAGACCACGTTAAAAATGTTGGAGCCGACGAGGTTGCCGACCGAGATGTCGTGATGGCCTTTGGCCGCGGCCACGACGCAAGTGACCAGTTCGGGAAGCGACGTACCGATGGCGAGGATCGTCGAGCCGATGAACGCATCGCTCAGCCCGACTGAGGTCCCGATACGGATTGCCCCCGACACCGTCGCTTTGGCGCCGATTACCAATGCTGACATCCCGAAGAAGACGAAGAGAACGTCCCGTCCAACAGCTTGCGATAACGCGAACGACGTGTTCACTTCATCGCGGGGGGCGGCTACCGTGGGAGCACGCGCCGTTTTGACGGTGTACGCAGTCAGGAGGGCGAAGACCACCAGCAGAATGACCGCGTCGATTCGCGATACAAAGAGATTGTCAACCACGGGCCACAGCAGGAGGGCCACGCCCAACATGGCGGGAATCTCTCGCCGTAACGTTGCCGCTCGGACCTCAAGCGGGCGGATGAGAGCGACCAAGCCTCCGATCAACGCAAGGTTGGCTACGTTGGAACCGTAGACGTTCCCCATCGCGATGTCGCCCTTGCCGGAGATCGCGGCGGCGATGCTCGCAGCAACCTCCGGAGCGGAGGTCCCCATGGCCACAACGGTCAGGCCGGCGACGAGTTGGCTGACTCCCATTTTCTTCGCCAGTCCGACAGCCCCGGCCACGAGGGAATCAGCGCCCTTCCACAGGAGAAGCAGACCCACGACCAGTAATACGAGTGCCCAGAACATGAGACTACACTGTCTCCGTGGCAGCCCGTGACGTTGGCAGGTACCTCAAGAAAAGGTCAGACCCGTCCGACGATGACACATGCGTTGTGGCCGCCGAAACCGAAGGAATTGCTCAGGGCCGTATTTACCTTGGCCTCGCGAGCCTTCAGCGGCACGTAATCCATCTTCGGATCGCACCGCTCGTCGGGATTCTCCAAGTTGATTGTCGGCGGAATCAACGATTTGTTGATTGCCATGACACAGGCAATCAACTCCACGACGGCCGTGGCGCCGAGCATATGACCCAGGCAGCTCTTGGTCGAACTGACCGGAATCTTGTATGCCTGCTCGCCGAAGACGGTCCGGATGGCCATGCTCTCGGCGATGTCGTTCAACTCCGTGCTGGTCCCGTGGGCGTTGATGTAGGAAATTCCATCCAGATTGAGTTTCGCGTCGGCCAAGGCCAGCTTCATGGCCATTGCGGCGCCGGCCCCGTCGGGCAGGGGCGCCGTGATGTGATAGCCGTCATCCGTTGCGGCGTAACCGAGCAACTCGGCGTAGATTCTGGCTCCACGCTTTTGGGCGTGCTCGTATTCCTCGAGGATGACGATGCCGGCGCCTTCGGCCAGGACGAAGCCGTCCCTGTCGCGATCGAAAGGCCTGGATGCGGTCTGCGGGCTGTCGTTGCGGGTGCTCAGAGAACGGGCCGCACAAAACGAACTCAAGCCAATCGAGGTGCATGCAGCCTCGGATCCGCCGGTGACGATAATATCGCTCCGGCCGCTGGCGATATTCCAGAATGCCTCTCCGATCGTGTGATTCCCGGAGGCACAGGCACTCGATACCGCGAACGTCGGACCCCGCAGGCCGAACTGGATGGCGATATTGCCGCTGGCTGCGTTGGACATGAGTCTCGGAACGCAGAAGGGGGACACCTTGTTCGGCCCTTTCTCCAAGAGTCGGAGGTGCTGCTCCTCGATCTCCTTGATCCCGCCGATTCCCGTGCCGACGATCGAGCCGGCGCGATAGGGATCTTCCTTGGCGAAGTCCAGGCCGCTGTCTTTGACCGCCTGAATGGCGGCTGCGACCGCGAACTCGCTAAAGCGGTCCATTCGTTTGGCTTCGCGTCGGTCGATGTACCGTGTCACGTCGAAGTTCTTGATCTCGCCTGCGAAACGGACGGGGTAGTCGCTCGTATCGAACGATTCGATCGTGGACACCCCGCTGCGACCCTCGCACAGCGCAGTGAACAACTCCTCGGCGGACTCGGACAGGGCTGTGACGCACCCCAAGCCCGTTATTACCACTCGGCGTCTGTCCATTGACTCTATGCGCTTTCCTTCTTCTTGGTTTTGGCAACGTTCACGATGTACTCGACAGCGGCGCCGACGGTCTGGATCTTCTCGGCCTCCTCATCCGGAATACTCATATCGAATTCGTCCTCGAATTCCATGACGAGTTCAACGGTGTCCAGTGAGTCAGCATTGAGATCGTTGATGAAGGAGGTCTCACGGGTTATCTCGGCTTTGTCAACGCCCATCTGTTCGCTGATGATCTCGATCACTTTAGTCTCTATCTGCTGAACGTCCACGTCTTCAATACTCACTTGTGTATCCTCCTTAACTGAATCAGAACACTCACTGGGCTTTCTTTGTTGTTTTCTGGATCGACCTATACTGCTCCCACCCTCCAGATTTCGGCCGGTATCTTACCGACTGGGCAGGGGCCTGTACAAACATTTTTTTGCCTTTTTTACATGGCCATTCCGCCATCGACGCACAGGACCTGACCGGTAATGTAGCCGGCCTCGTCGCTGGCGAAGAAGGCGACGGCCCGGGCCACGTCCTCGACGGTACCGAATCGTCTCACCGGGATGACCTCCATCGCCGCCTTTTTGACCAGGTCCGACAGGACCGCGGTCATGTCGGTCTGGATGAAGCCCGG
>CAZDTD010000003.1:17205-61698 GCA_964507995.1 uncultured Pirellulales bacterium
CCTTTTTGACCAGGTCCGACAGGACCGCGGTCATGTCGGTCTGGATGAAGCCCGGCGCGATGCAGTTGGCGGTAACGTTCTTTTTGCCGATCTCCCGGGCGATCGACTTGGTCATACCGATCAGGCCTGCCTTGCTGGCTGCATAATTGGCCGAACCGGCCTGCCCCATCACTCCGGCGACCGAACTGATGCTCACGATTCGGCCGAACTTGTTGCGGATCATCGACCGGGCGGCCACACGCGTGGCCGTGAACGCGGCACGCAGGTTGACGCTCATCACCTTGTCATAATCCTCGTCCTCCATCTGGATCATCAGCTTGTCGCGGGTGATCCCGGCGTTATTGACCAGGATGCCGATGCCGCCAAACTCCGCAGCCAACGACTCCAGGACCTCCGTCAACTTGTCGCTCTGGGTGATGTCGACGCAACGCGTTACGATCTCGAATCCAGCGTCCTTGGCGGCCTGGGCGAGCTCCTTGAGCTGGTCTTCCTTGATGTCCAGACCAGCAACGATCCGTCCCTGCCTGAGCAGCTCGAACGAGATTGCCCGACCGATTCCGCGGGCGGCGCCCGTCACGACTGCCAATCGTTTCTCAGCCATCCTTCTGACCTCCAACTCCTTGCTGTATCAGCACTTGCCATCATCCACGTACTTGCGGGACAGGGGCATTCATTCCCCGACAACGGCCTTCAGGGAGGCCAAGTCGCTGATGTTAGTCACTTTTGTCTTTCTACTGATTCGTTTCATCAGGCCCGTGAGGACTCGACCCGGCCCGATCTCGTAGAATTCCTGTACGCCGTCGGCCAGCAGACGCTCCATGCACTTTTGCCAGAGAATTGGGCTGGTGAGTTGGCGAGTGAGCCCGTCGATCACCTCGTCTGGCGTCTGGTAGTACTCGCCTGTGATATTGGCGATAGTCCTGGCGGCCGCCGGCTGTGCGATTCCCGCCTGCTGCAACGCCTGTCGAAGAATGTCCGCGGCACTGGACATCAGGGACGTATGGAAACCGCCTGCAACCTCCAGGCGTATGGCCTTCACGGCTCCGTACTTGGCTGCCAGTGTCTCGGCTCGCCCGCAGGCGCCAACGCTGCCGCTGACGACGATCTGGCCGGGGCAGTTGAAATTGACCGCTTCGAGCAACTCGCCCTGACGGGCCTCCTCACAAAGCTGTCGAACCTTCTCGTCATCCAGGCCTATCAGGCTGACCATTGCTCCCTCGGTTGCGTCGGCTGCGGCCTGCATGGCCTCGCCTCGCCTGCGAACCAGGGTCAGGCCGTCTTCAAAGCTCACGGCGCCGGCCGCGTAGAGGGCCGTGTACTCGCCCATGCTCAAGCCCGCAGTCACGTCGGGACGCAAATTGGCGGTTTGGGGACTTGTTCGCAGGACCTCCAGCAGGGCGGCGGACGTTACGAAGATCGCCGGCTGCGACATGGTCGTGCTGTTGAGCCGACCGGCGGGACCCTGGAAACAGATCGTCTTCAGGTCGAACCCGAGGATGTCGTTGGCCTTGTCGAACAGGTCGGCCGCCGCTGGGAACGCCTGGGCGATATCTGCTCCCATGCCCACGACCTGAGCGCCTTGTCCGGGAAACAAAAATGCGGTTTTCATCGTCCTAATCCTTGAACCTCATTACTGCCGGCTATCCATTCGTCCGGGCGATGCTTCAGAGTTCGATGACGTTGGCGCCCCAGGTGACCCCTGCGCCGAACGCCACCAGAACGACAATGTCGCCTTTCTTCAGCCGGCCCTGCCTCATGCACTCGTCGAATGCGATGGGTACCGAAGCGGCCGAGGTGTTGCCATAATTCTGAATGTTGACAAAGACCTTCTCATCGGGCAGATTCAGACGCTTCGCCGCCGATTCGATGATCCTGGCGTTCATCTGGTGCGAGATGACCATGTCGATGTCGTCGAGGGTTAGATCGCACTTGCTGACGCAATCCGTGACGGCCTCGACGATTCGTCGCACGGCCTGCTGATAGACCTCTCGGCCTTTGATCTGCATGAAGATCATGTCCGGGTCCGCCAGCGGCTTGCGGGCGGGATTGCGGGAGCCGTATGCTCGGCAGCACAGCGATTCCCAGTAACTTCCATCCGCGCCAAGCGTGCTATAGATGATGCCTCGGCCGGCATCCTGCTTTCGTTGCAGAACGACCGCGCCGGCGCCGTCGCCGAACAGGATGCAACTGGTGCGATCCTTCCAATTGGTGATCTTCGTCAGGGTTTCGGCCCCGATCACCAGGGCGCTGTTGAGTCGGCCGCTCTCCATGAACTGCTGAACCATGTGCAGCGAGTAGACGAATCCGCTGCACGCCGCGGCGACGTCATAGGCCCAAGCCTTCTTGGCGCCCAGCGCCTGCTGGACAAAACAAGCGGTCGATGGAAAGACCATTTCCGGCGTAATCGTTGCCACGATGATCAGTTCGAGCTCGTCCGGGCTGAACTGAGCGCTCTCCAGGGCTCGTTTGGCCGCTTCGGTCGCCAAATAGGCGGTCGATTCCTCGTCTGTGGTCACGTGGCGGACTTTGATCCCCGTCCGCGTGACGATCCATTCGTCAGAGGTATCGACCATGTGCGACAAATCATCGTTCGTCAGGATCTTCGCAGGCACGAAGGAGCCGTGTCCTGTGATGACGGCGCGGTTCGCCGGGAGGCGATCCTCAGCTTTTCTCTGCATCCGTAATCCTTGCGCCAGCTTCCGAGAGAGACTCCATGATCTTCTCGTTGATTTTTTGGGTGTGGCAGGTCTTGGCGGTGCGCACGGCGTTGCGGATCGTGCGGGCCTTGCTGGCACCATGGCAGATCAGGGCTGTGCCGTCGATGCCGAGCAGGGGGGCTCCGCCGTACTCGTTGTAGTCGTGTTTCTGATAGACCCGCATGATGACAGGCTTGAACATCAGGGCCAACTGGGGCTGTTCCTGCATCAATTCCTGCTTGATCGCCCGGAACAGGCTGTCGACTGCGCCTTCGGTCAGCTTGAGGACCACGTTGCCGACAAACCCCTCGCAGACCACGACATCGCAAACCCCGCGAAAGATGTCTCTGCCTTCAATGTTCCCGATAAAGGACAGCCGGGAGTCGCTTCGCAGTAGATCCGCAGCCTTCTTGACGACCTCGTTGCCTTTGGCGTCCTCTTCCCCGATGCTCATCATTCCAATGCGGGGGGTCTGGATGCCGAGAAAGTTACGAGAATAAATGCTCGCCATCAGTCCGTACTGGTACAGGTTGAGAGGTTTGCAGGCGATGTTGGCGCCGACGTCGCAGACCGTGACCGGCCCGGCAGGACTCGGAAAGACCACGGCAATGCCCGGGCGGTTCACGCCGGGCAGAGTGCGCATGCGCATCTGGAACGCTGCCACGCAAGCCCCGGTGTTGCCGGCCGAGATCACCGCTTCGGCGTGGCCGAGCTTGGCCAGCTTCGCCAGCACGCTGATTGAGCTTCGCGGCTTCTTGCGCAGACTGTCGACCGGCTTTTCGTCCATGCCGATTACATCCGGCGCATCGACAATGACGATCCGTGCCGTGTCGTATGTCTGGGCCGCCAGTTTCTGCTCCAAAAGGCCTTGCGGACCCACGAGCAAGATCGAGTCATCCTTGTCAATCAGGTCCAACGCCTCAATTGCACCGGCGATGATTTCGTCGGGGGCGTGGTCCCCTCCCATGGCATCCACTGCGATACGCATGTTTAGTCGGTTTCCTCCTTACCGAGCTTGAGAGTCAGGTTCGGATTCACATATCCGCAATTGCTGCACGCCGCGTGCGGCAGCTTGGCCTGGCTGCACTTCGGGCACAGTGCGTAGTTCACCGGCTTGATTGCCTCGTGCGACCGGCGGGTTCGCGAGCGACTTCTGCTCGTCCGTCTCATTGGTAACATGGTCGATTACTCCAAATTCTTTTTGTCAAACTGCCCACCGCCGTACCCTCCCGGCGTCAGCATAAACCTTCTTTTACTACCTGATGCCGGCCATTATGTCAAGGGAAAATCCACCAAAGCACAAATGGCGAAACAACGGCTCTGCGCGAACATTCGCCCGCCACTCCGCTCCGGCAGAAGGACAGACGCCTCAATTCGTTGTTCCTGCTATCCCCGGCACCCCAAACACCGGCGAGGGCTCCCGGATGGCCTGCGGCGGCAAGTCTCCTTCCGTGACCCGGCGGTAACCCCGCTCTTCCATGCATTGACGTATGACTGGCCCGTCGTAGGCGTCCATTCCACGGCCGCTGCCTGCGTGGTTGGACAACTTGTCCGCCTCGGCCTGACAGGCCGCGAAATCCTCCTTCGTCTGTATGAAACTCCTGCCCTCTTGGTACCAGTACCTCGTACAACCGCCTACAGTACATACCCAAAACAACAGAGCCGCACCGACAACCAACCTCATTCTTACGCTCCTGACTCGTTTGGCTCACTCGCCTGCAGGCGACCACTTCCATACGTCCCAAACGAGGGAGAATTCATAGCCCACAGTCGATCCATTCGGCTGGAAGAGCGGCTGATTATGTCTGCCCAAACCACCTCTGTCAACACTCATGGTCCACTGTGTTATGAAACTACAGTCAGATTGATGCGATTCCGCCGTTACGGTCCGGCACGCTTGCCCATCATCTATGCCACAAGGTCCCAGAAGGTCAAGAGAATTCAGGACTGCTGCGCTTTCGTGTTCACATGTCGATTTCACGGCCGTCGCACGTTTCGTGGCATGGGCTATTGGTTCTCCCAGCCGCCGGGGGGAGGGATATCCAGGGGCCAGGCCAAACGCAGGTTGCCGCCGGGACCGAGACGGCTCTCGGACAGGCCTTCGATTCGTCTGCTCTTGCGGAGCTGGTCGGCGACCGTGACCTGCTGGACATGGCCGTCCAACATGGATACGAAAGAGCGGCCTGTGTTCGGGTCCCCTCTACGAGGACGGTGGTAGGTGGCGAAGGCGTCGCCGATCCCATGAGACGTGCTCGCGGATGAGGCAACCTCGCGAGTGGGTTCGATTCTCATTGCCCCGAGATAAGTGGCCCCGTATCCGCCTGTGTCGTCTGGGCCGCTGAGGTCATAACGCGCTGCCCGGCCGGGGTTGCTTCGGTAGGGAGGTTGCAGCCCTTTGATGTTGATGGACCAGGAATTCTGTTCCCCGAAGGCGAACACTTCCGAAGGGCTGCGAGTGACCTGAGTTTCTCTGCGAATTTCCGTCTCCCTGATAGTCCGTGCATCCATCTTCTCGTCGGCCGAGCCGGTTGCCGATCCACCTGTCATGAGGTGAGAGGAAAGAAGGCCGTTCATTGCGTAACTGTACTGTGGCTGAAAGAGGGGAAGACGATCCTTCGAGTGTTTGATGGTGCAACTCCCCAGGTCAAGGCCTATGTTGCATTGGATGATCTTTATGTCGCCAAGATAGGGCCAAAGAGAGCCCCGCAACTCCGGGTGTTCCTGGTGCAACAGGTGACTATCGGGACCGATCCGAGCGTCATGCCAACGGCAGGCCAACGGATAGATTTGGGTCCATTTGTCCTCCAAGGATTTCCTCGAGTGATAGATGAACTCTGCCGGTGGAAACAGGCCGTCATGGTCGTTGCCGTAGGTTTTCAGCATCAAGGCCATCTGACGCAGATTGGATTGGCATACGGCTTCACGCGACCGTTCCTGTGCACGTTGGAGGACCGGTATGCCGACGGCCATCAGTATGCTGATGATTGCGACGACCACGAGTAGTTCGATGAGTGTGAATGCTCGCCTCATTCCGGCTCATTCCTTCCTGTCGGGGATCTGGTGGATCGGCACCTGACGCCGCCCGTTTGGCCGGACCATCTCTTCCAGGATCGCTTTCCCCTCGGTGCTTGTTGCTTGGACCCAGTTCTTGTCGCCTGGCCGTCGGATGAGGCGACTTCGTGCCCACTCGTCGAAGTTCCTCGCGTCGGAGGAGGAACGTTGGCCCACGGCGTCCGGGTCCGGCTGTTCCAGAAAGCCCACGAATAGCTCCGACTCGTTTGGGTCCAGGATGTAGCTGTACACATAAGCCCGAAAGCCGGCGGGGCCGCCTTTCCGCGAAGGCCCGGATGGTGCGGCTATCGGACCGGTCTCCTTCTCGCTGCCCTCGAACAGCTTGCCTGTGTTGATATCGTAGAACCAAGCCGTTTCGCCTTGCATCAGCGGCGCGGATACGGGCCGGAGCGCAACGACCAGCGCGAGGACCACCAGTGCAATGGATAGGCTCGCCACACTGGCGATCAGCAGAGGGTGCGAATTGACCCATTGTCTCGGGCCTCCGCTGCCCGTTGGGCCGTGGAATCCCTCCAGAAAGTGTCGAATCTCGTATCGCAACACGTCGGGAATCTTAAAGGCCATCGGTCGATTCTCCCTCTTCGGTTTCGTCCAGAACCGGTTTGTCGCCAACCAGGATTCGGACCATGTACTCCAAGTCGCAATTGTTCTCGGAGGCTTCCACCTCATCGGCGATTGTGCCCTTGATCAGTCCGAGTGTGCGGGGGTCTTTCCAGTGGACCATCTCACCGTGGCCGTCGGCAAAAGTCATGTTGCAGCCGTTGCTGTGCCTGGCCGTCAGCCCCTGCAGACTGATGGGCCATGACCACGCCCGCCACAGCCATCGCTTCTGTTTCTGGTCACGCAGCAGGGGCCAGAAGGAGGAGGAGAACGTCGAGCCCGCCACGTCGGTGAAGACCATCCTGTCGCCGGGATGTGAGATCTGGTGGAAGCGTGTATAAGGCATCACTCCGTCGCAGAATCCGGCTCCCATTGTTCCGGCGATGCCGTAAGAGGACTCGCTGCGAGGATGGTCCAGCCGCTCCGTCTTACACACGAAGACGTCCTCCGAGGGAGCGTAGGTCCTCAGCGACGTTATCGAGTGGCAGAGGCAGTCGTCGTTGTTTGTGTTGTGGAGCATCCAGGCCAGGAACAACTGGTGCTGATTGGCCAGACAGTGAACCTGCTCAGCCTGTTTCTGGGCCCGCGTCACGGAGGGCACCAGCACCGACATGAGCAGGCAGATGATCGAGATCACCACCAGCAACTCCACCAGGGTGAATCCTCTCGATCGACGGCTGTTTTGTCCTCTCGCATCGCGGGCCATAGCCATGGACCTCCTTGAACGCACATAGCATCTACACAAGCAAGGGGCCGCACGCCTCACACCTCCATTACCGCGACAGCCGGCCTCGCACGCCAAACCGCGTTATGTCGCCACATTGGGTATTGTAGACGCCCTGCGAAGGGAAAGTCAAGAGTCAATTCCGCGAGATTCGCACGAACTCATATCCCGGCGGGGGATGTCAGGACGAGGTCCGTTGGATAGCCCCCGAGGGAGTAGGTCCGCCACACGATGCCTCTGCCGTCCTGGAAGATCGTGTACTGGCAGGTCCGTTTTACTTTTGGCCTTCGGTAGCAAGGCGAGCGAATCGCTCGCTTGCGTGGACACATCTTGTCCCTTGCCTGAGGAACATGCTCATGCATGGGTTTTCGCGAGTTGATTCTTTGTCGGCTGCCGGACAAGAGGATCGACAGATAGCGTATGTGGGCTATTGCTCTTCGATGCAGTAGAGGTTCCGCTTGCCCTTGAGCAAGATCCGGTCGCCGACGATGGCAGGGGATGCGTCGAACTCGTCATCGAGCTTGTTCGTCGCGAGGACTTCAAGCGTGTCGGCGTTCCGGATCACTTCGGTGGCGCCCTTTCGGCCAACGAAGTAGATCCGGCCGGCGGCGCCCACCGGCGACGCATAGATGTCCTTGACCGCCTCCAGACGCTCCTCGATGAAGTTGAGCTTGCCCGTCGCGGCGTGGTAGCAGGAGATGGCGGCGCGGTTCATCGAGCAGACGTAGAGGTTGTCGCCGTAGAGGATGGGCGAGGGGACGTACGGCGTCGCCTTGCTCACCTGCCAGCGGACTGCGCGGGTGCCGGTCAGGTCGCCTGTGTGGCCCAGCTCGATGGCTTGCAGTTCGCTGCCTCGAAAACCGCTGGTGCAGAAGACTAAGCCGTCGGACACGATGGGCGAAGGAATGACGTTCTGCGTCTGGCCGCCGCACTGCCAGACCATCTCACCGGTGGCGACGTCGTAGCTGCGGATGCGATTGGTGGCGCTGACGATCACCTGCATCTTGCCCTCGACGACCGCGACCGCCGGCGTGGACCAGGCGGTGTCCTCGTCGCGGGCCTGCTTCCACAACGTCCGGCCGGTGTTCTTGTCCAGGGCATGGATGGCAGAGTCGCCCTCGTGGTCCATCACGACGATCAAGGCCTCGCCCGCCAGGGCGGGGGAGCTGCCTTCTCCGAACATCATCTTGGTCTTCATTCTGCCAAGGTCCCGGCTCCATTTGTGCTCGCCGTTGAGGTCGTAGCAGTGGACGCCGCGAGAGCCGAACGAGGCCCAGACGTGTGTGCCGTCCGTGACAGGGGAGTACGATGCGAAACCGTGGTCGGGATGGTGGCCCTCGTGCGGTACCGTTTCGCAGGCGGTCTGCTGCCACAGGGTTTGACCGGTCGCCAAGTCGAGACAGACCACGTCGAATTTGTACACGTTCTTGGGGTTCTTGCCGCCATGGAAGGGGGCCGGCTCGTTCGGCTCGGACGCCTGGGCCCGCTCGGGTGTGCCCGCGCGGGCCGTCTCGATGGCGGTCAGAAAGAAGATCCTGTCGCCCCAGACGACCGGACTGGAGGTCCCTTTGCCGGATACCGGGACTTTCCACCGGATGTTCTGTGTCTCGCTCCACGTCAAAGGCGGATTGCCCACCGGCGCGATGCCCGAGCCCAGGGGTCCCCGCCACGTCGGCCAGCGATCCTGGGTGGAGCCCGCCGGCGCCGGGCCGGTCACAACCGACAACATGAGAATCGAGATCGTCAGCCATCGGATCATCCTGGTCATTGCGAGATCTCCCGTATGTCGCTGTTTCTGTTCCGTCGACCGCCCCCGAGACAAGAAGGCGCGACCTGCCCGTGAATACGCCAACGATAGCCGATTTCGGCGATTTGTGCAACCCGGACGGTCGGTCGGCGGGTCGAGGCCGTCATGCGTCGGCAGCGCAGCCTGTTCCCGCTGTGCAAACGTCCCTCGCGCCCTGCGAAGGGCATCCAAGCCCGCCGGGCTATCCCGGTTCGATGCCGGCATTGCATCCTGGCTGCTGTTCCGGTATCCTGCGGACCGGGTGCAGCCAGGGCCAGCCTACATGACCGCACCAGCCATTTTATGAGAGGACGACATATGGCGCAGAAAGGTTCGATTTCGAGACGTAACACGCTTCAGGGCATCGGTGCGGCCGGGGCGGCGGGGCTGCTCGGCTCCCTTGGAGGTGTTCCCGCAGGAGCATCCGCAAAAACACCTCACGGCGTCCCCAGAAGCACGCGGGCGAATCCAGCCCTCGTCGAGAAGGTGTTCCAGACTTCGCTGATCGACACGCACGAGCATCTGCCGGAGGAGGAGGAAAGACTGGAAGCGGCAGCGCGCCCCCGCGGGGAGGCGGACGACTGGAGCCTGCTGCTGAGCCACTACCTGGACTCCGACCTGGTCGTGGCCGGCATGTCGGGAGACACGTACGACCGGTTCTTCTCTCCGAAGACCGATCCTGTGGACAAGTGGAAGCTCCTGGAGCCCTACTGGCCCGCCGTGAAGAATACGGGCTACGGCCAGGCCGTGCGGATCGCGATGCGCCGGCTCTACGACGTGGATGAACTGTCCGCCCACACGGTGAAGAAGGTGCAGGCGGGCTTCGAAAAGACCTGCCGGGCGGGATTCTATCGACGCATCCTGTGCGAACTGGGCAAGATCGAATCCTGCCAGGTGAACAATCTGGGCCGACCGTTCAGGGAGTCGGACATGCCTACGCTTCTGATGCAGGATCTCAGCATTCTGGGCATGTACGCAGGTCCCAACTTTGACGCGTTCGGCAAGCCGGCCGGTATCGAGGCCGGTTCCCTGGCGGACTGGCATCGCGTCATCGACTGGTGGTTCGACAAGTACGGCAAGTACGCCGTGGCGGTCAAGTCACAGGATGCGTACCACAGGGACATCGACTACGAGCAGGTCCCCGCCGAAAAGGTCGAACGGATCTTCAAGAAGCGACTCGCCGACGAGCCCCTGACCGGCGAGCAGAAGAAGAGCCTGGAGGACCACTTGTTCTGGTATGCTGCGCAGAAGGCCACCGAACACAAGCTGCCGGTGAAGCTGCACACCGGCTATTACGCGGGCCAGAACTACATGCCGCTCGGCCGGCTCCTAAACAATGCCGGCTCGGTCACAGGTCTGTGCCGCCAGGCCCCCGAGACGCGGTTCGTCTTCATGCACATCTGCTATCCGTACTACGAGGAGCTGCTCGCGGCGGCCAAGCACTACGCGAACGCCTATGTTGACATGTGCTGGGCCTGGATCATCAATCCAGTCGCGGCCAAGGACTTCCTGAAGAAGTTCCTGGTGACAGCCCCGGCCAACAAGATCCTCACGTTCGGCGGCGACTACATCCCGGTTGAGCCTGTCCTCGGCCATGCGACCATCGCCCGACAAGGCATCGCCCTGGCCCTGAGCGAACTGGTGGAGGAAGGCTGGCTGAGCCTGTCCGACGCCATGGACCTGATTGACCCGATCATGCACGAAAATGCCCGAAGCATCTTCAACCTCGCCGAAAAGACCCGGGTACTGGAGGGTATGAGATGCGCGTGATTCACGGAAAATGCAGGACTTCCTTCGCAAACGGATTGGGTCTTATCTATGTCGGCTTTCAAAGAGATAACAGTGGACGCCGCAGAGACGTTTTTCGAACGTGCCTTTGAAGATGGAACCTGGGACGCTGTGTCCTGATGAACGCGATCCAAGGAGGATATACGCCGATGGACAAGTACACGCCGGACAGGGGATTTCGAGTGATGAGCCGCGAGGAGGTTCGCCAGGTGGATGCTTGGGCGATACAGGAGATCGGCGTGCCCGGCGCCGTGCTGATGGAGAACGCCGGCCGCAGTTGTGCGGAGTTGGCCATTCGGAAACTCGCGTCTGTGACCGATCCCAGTGTCTGCGTTTTCTGCGGTGTCGGCAACAACGGCGGCGACGGCTACGTGGTTGCCCGGCATCTCCTGAACGCAGGCGTTTCGACGAGAACTGTGCTCTGTGGCGATCCTGCGAAGGTCCAGGGCGACGCACGGATCAACCTGGACGTCTTGGAACGGCTCGGCCATCGCGTGGACTGTCTGAACCCCGGCGACGGGCATGCTGTGGCCCAGGTTCAGGCGTTCGGGCGGAATGTGAGCCTGATCGTCGATGCTCTGTTCGGCACCGGCCTGCAAGGGCCACTCAGACCCGAATACCACGCAATCGTTGGGGCCCTCAATGCCCTTGAACGGCCGATTCTGGCCGTGGACATTCCCTCCGGACTGGATTGCGATACGGGCAAGCCGCTCGGCGTCGCGATCCGGGCCGCGTATACTGTGACGTTCGTCGCGGTCAAGAGAGGATTTCTCGCCTCGGGCGAGGCCGCGGGCTACACGGGCGAGCTCCATGTAGCCTCGATCGGAGTCGAGCCTCCCCGATGAAAAAGTCAAGGCTGCCACGTCATCATGCTTCTCGCATGGCGGCCATGGCAGCCTTGCAGGGTGTTGCCCGCGTCGGTTGCGGGGTATCGTTATCGTTTAGAATGCACCTGCCTTGTCCACCATGCTGGCGTAGCCGGTGAAAGAGAGGAACCGGTCGTAGTTGTAGATCGGGACGCAGAGCGATGCGGCCTGCCGGCTGATCTGTTGGTAGCGGTCGTTTGCCTGGCGGGCGGTATTGTACCTGTCCATCGCCATCGGGTCCTGCGACTGCTGGTCGAGCGTGGGTTCAGCGGAAACTCGCGGTTCCGTCCCGAGGATTACGTAGTCCGTGTCTGCCGTGACTTGCTCTGCGATCGTGCCGCCCCATTTCTGGATCAGCGCCTCGATCTTGCGAACGCCGTCGTAGTCGGTCTCACCGTTGCGGTCGAGATCGAACTCGCCGGCAATGACGAACTGGTTCTTGTGGTTGGTGTCCCAGATGAGGTTGGCGACCAGATCGTCGATGTGGATCGGGTTCTTCCGTTCGGAGGTCAGAATCCTCGCGGTGGCAACCCGCCGCTCGATAGCCAGAACCTCGATCTGGGCCTTCGGCTTGCCGTCGCGGGGGATGCCGGCCGCCTTGTCGTACACCGAGAAGGTCAGACCCCGGTAGATACGATCTTCCGAACCGAGGTTGATGTGGACGATGCCGGTGGGTTCATCCACCCGGACGATCTGTCCGTCGGGCTTGAAGGCCATGGCATTCGGATCCGGCGCCGGCTTGATCTCGTTGACCGCTGCCAAGGCGTCTGCGAGCCGGCCCTGCGCCACGGTCAGCTCGGCTTGCGCCCTGAGCAGGTCCTGGTTCAACTGTGCGGACTGGGCCCGCGTCTGCTCGAGTTGGTCGAGCAGGGTCTTGGCTCGTTCGTCGGAGTTCTGCTGCACGAGGATCCGCAGGTCATTGTAATCGCTCTTGACCTGCTGGACCTGCTGGTAGTACTCGTTGACCTTGGCCGTCAGGCTCTGTTCGGTCTCCTGCATGGTCTTGATCGCGTCGTCGAACCGCCCGCGAAGCGTGGTCAACTGCCCCTCGGTGGCGTCCCGCTGGCCGGTGGTCTGCTCGAGCTTGGTCAGCAGTGAATCGATGAGATCGGTCAAAGCCACTCGGACCGGCTCAACTTCGTTCGGGTCCGTCGGACTGTTGGGATCGATCGCATTGGGATCGGCCATGTTTGGATCTACCACGGCTTTCGCGGTCGGCAGCGTGATGAAGTCCGTCGCCCGTTCCAACAGAGGGTCGATGAGCCTGGCCGTGCTGGCGACCTTCACCTCGGCCGACGTCGCCGGGACCGGCGCGCCTTTGACCAGCAGAACCATTTCATTGAAATGCTCGACCAGCGTTCCCAGATTGCTGTGCCCGGACATCTTGGTGCCGATAATACCGCCGATATTACGGCCCTCCTCCCGGCTCACCAGCGCATCCATCTCTCCCTGCAACCTATCACCTGTGGTGCGGAGTTCTTCGGCCTTGACATAGTAGATCACCGCAACCGTTGCCGCGACCACGAAAAGCCCGACGAACGTGATGAGGGTGTAGAGCATGGCATTGCTTTGCCGTCTTTTGCCTGGAGGCATAAAAAAACTCCTTGGTTTACGAGAGTATCTCCCAAAACTGCCAATTTAGCCATATTATCGCCTTTGCAGGGTCGAGAGTCAAGAAAAAAGAAAAGCGCATGCGAGGGGGCCTGGAAGACAGTGACATCGGGTCAATGCTCGGCCAAAACCTTGCTCAGATTGCCGATTTTATCGATTCTATGCTTTGGTGCGGCGTCGGGCAGGCAGGCCGCCGGGTGGCGCTGTCCGTGCGGACGCAGGACCTGGATAGTCCGCATGCCCAATCGGTTGGGGGCGATGAAGTCTTTGGCCTCGTTGTCCGCGACGTAGACCGCTTCCCTGGGTTGGGTGTTGAGTGTCTCCAGGAGCCTCTCGAATCCGACAGGTGATGGTTTCCAGTGCTCCCGGCCGAGTTCCTCGGTATAGACGATGGCCTTGAAGTACCGTTGGATGTCTAACGCCTCGACCTTGAGGCGTTGGGTGGGCAGATAGCCGTCCGTCAGGAGGGCCAAGGCGTACCGGTTCCTGAGTTCCTCAAGGACGTTACGGCTCTCCGTCGGCAGGGAAATCGTTGGAGCGTGGGTACGATAGACCTCGACCAATCTCTGGATTAGAGCCGGCTCGACCGGGACGCCGAGTTTCCTGAGTGCGGCGTCGAACGTCGAAGTGCGATTGCCGCTCTCGAACAGGGCCCAGGCCATATCAAAGGCGGCATCGGCCGAATGGGCGTCCGATAATGCGGAGATCTGTCGTGCCACGGCCCGAAACCCGCTGCGGCAGAAGTCGATCTCGTCGTAGAGCGTGTCGTCCAGGTCGAAGATCACCGTGGTTATCATGGCGGTTCCATTCGATGGGTGATACTCTCTGCTTCAGCCACGCAAATACTCTTTCCAGGGCAGCCACATAGTGTTCCGAGATGTTGTATGTCAAGGGGCGATTCGTTCGCTCAGTGTAGTGTTGGTGAGCGATGAATCGCCTTGGCTGTCACGGGTTCTGGCTCCGGGGTGGCCCGGCCGTATCGGCCGTTCCCGGCATCGAGGTAGAGTATCCGTCTCAACTGTGCCGGCGTCATCAATCGTCGTTCATTGGCCTCCGCGATCGTGTGGATCCGGCGCAACAGGTCCGCATTGGTCGCGAGCTTCGTGCGGCTCGCATTGTAATAGATGTTGTCCTCCAGGCCCACCCGCACGCCGCCGCCCATTGCGATGGCCACAGAATTCATTGCCAGTTGGGCGT
This sequence comes from uncultured Pirellulales bacterium, assembly GCA_964507995.1. Lineage (GTDB taxonomy): Bacteria > Planctomycetota > Phycisphaerae > Sedimentisphaerales > Anaerobacaceae > PLanc-01. The sequence continues at coordinate 31,546 of CAZDTD010000003.1, forward strand.
CGCCGATGCCCGCCAGCGACCACAGTGAGTCGGTTGGTAGATCGCGAATCATGATGCCCGCGTGCAGCAAGTCCGCCTGTGCACAGGCGATATTGCCCAACAGGAGGTTGAAATAGAAGGGTGGCGTGATGATCTGCTTTCTGTAGAGATAGCTGGCGTAGTTGATCATGCCGGCATCGAATGCCTCCAGTTCGGGGACGACGCCGCGGGTTTTCATCTCCTGGGCGAGGGCTTGGATCATGTCGGGCGTATTGACGCTGGCGATTCGGTTGAAGTTCAGCGAGCTGAGGGTCAGGCTGCCCATATCCGGTTTGACGTTGCCGTCCAGGGTGAGCACTTCGCTTCGTTGCTCGAACGCGCTGAACGTCCGTCCACTCAGCGAGACACAAATGATCAGATCCTCGGCGAATGCCCGTATGCCCGAGATCATCTTCTCATAGATCTCGGCCTTGTAGGTCGGCTCGCCTGTCTTCTCATCCCTCGCGTGGAGATGCACCATCGTGATGCCGATCTCCACGGCCCGGTGCACGTCCTCCACGATCTCCTGGACGGAGAGGGGAACGTGCGGTGTCATTGCTTTGGTCGGCACCATGCCGGTGGGAGCGAAATTTACGATCATATCCACTGGACATCCACCTTTGCTTGTTGTTTCCTATTCATTGGGGCCGACGACCTTCGCCGGCACGCCCAGGACGCGGACGCCGTCGGGGACGTCCTTTGTTGCCACGGCCCCCGCCCCCACGAGGGAGTCGCTGCCTATGGCAATTCCGTCCAGGATGATCGCCCCCATCCCGATGTAGGAGCAGGAGCCGATCGTTGTCTTGCCCGCGACATTTGCGCCGGGCGAGAGTGTGACGCATTTGCCGATCTTGGCGTGGTGGCCGATCAGGCAGCCGCGGTTGAGGATCGTGTGTGGGCCGATTTGCGTGTAGGAGCCGACCACGACGCCGGGGCAGACGATGCAGCCGTCACCGAGAACGGCCGTCGGCGAGATCTGCGCCGAGGGATGGACCATTGTGCGGAAGGCCAGCCCTTGGGCTTCCGCCCGCTCGATGAACGTCTTGCGTTTGGGCGAACCGACGGCGCAAATGCCCTTGCAGGAGCCGGCCAACGGCGTCAGATCGTCAATCCAGTATACCGGCCGGCCCAGAAGGGGTTGTTCGCATCTGCCGCGGTCGATTCCCTCCACGAAGCCGATGAGTTCATACTTGTCCATTTGCAGCAACAGGTCCGCGATCTCTTCGGCAAAGAGACTCGCACCCAGAACCACGATTCGTTCTTTCATACCGGGGATTATCCTCATGTTTTGATTCAACTCTCCAGTAATACCGCACTACGTCGATATCGACTATAGTATGATTATCCTTGAGGAATAGGGTGGTGGAAAGGTATCCAGTGACACCATCTGATGGCGTTATTCGTGTCGGCATGGGGTTCTCGGACCGTTGTCTTTGGTCGGCAGCCACGCGGTGGACGCCAAGCCGCGCAGGGGTCTTCGGAAGGGGGGGGACCGAGCATTGGCGGTGGCACAGCAACTATGGGCTTTTCGCGAATCGGTCGGGCGGGTATAGTCTGCGACTGGTAGAGACGCCGCGGCTTGTCTGGGTTGTGTCGCTATGCAGCCGCGTCGCCATGCCGAACCCAATGCCAATAAGGAACTGAAAACCATGACGAATGACAACGCCGTATACATCAACCAACTGAAGGACCACGTCGGGCAGGAAGTCACGTTGCAGGGATGGCTCTACAACAGCCGGGCCAGCGGCAAGATCCAGTTCCTCATCATCCGCGACGGCACCGGCCTTTGCCAGTGCATCGTGGAGAAGAGCAAGGTCTCCGATGATGTGTTCGACCAGCTCAAACGCCTGGGCCAGGAGTCCTCGTTGGCGATGACCGGCGTCATTCGGGCGGACGAACGCAGCGTTGGCGGTCACGAGATGTCCGTCACGGGCGCCCGCGTGATCGGCGTGTCCGAGGGCTACCCCATCACGCCCAAGGCCCACGGCGTCGAGTTCCTCATGCGTCATCGCCACCTGCACTTCCGTTCACAGAGGCAGTGGTGCATTGGCAAGATCCGACACACGGTGATCGACGCGATCCGCCGGTACTTCAACGACAACGGCTTTACGCTCATCGATACCCCGATCTTTACGACCATCGTGGGCGAGGACCAGACCTCGCTGTTCGAGGTGGACTACTTCGGCCGGATGCTTCACCTGACCCAGACGGGCCAGCTCTACGTCGAGTCGGCCGCGATGAGCTACGGCCGGGTCTATTGCTTCGGGCCGACTTTCCGCGCCGAGAAGAGCAAGACCCGCCGACACCTGACCGAGTTCTGGATGGTCGAGCCGGAGGTGGCCTTCACCGACCTCGACGGCCTGCTCGGATTGGCCGAGGGGCTCGTCTCCAGCATCGCCACCCGCGTTCTGGCGGACAATCGCAGCGAACTACAGGCCCTCGGGACAGACATCGCCGCCTTGGAGCGAATCAAACCGCCGTTCTATCGGCTGACGTACAGCGAGTCAGTCGAGATTCTAAAGGGCCCAAAGGCGCGCGACTACCTCGCCGGCGAACTGGAGGGTCTTAAAGGCCAGAAACAGCAGATCGAAGGCCGAATCGCGGAGCTGAAACAGCAGGAGTCCGGCCAGATCAAGCAGTGGCAGAAGGACAAGATCGCTGCGGAACTGATCGACCTCAACGGCGAGTTGGACGAGATCAATACGCGGATCGAGAACAATCCCAAGCACGCACAACTCGCGGCCGACTTCGAGTGGGGCAAGGACCTCGGCGGCTCCGACGAAACGATCATTTCGATGATGCACGACAAGCCGGTCTTCGTGACGCACTATCCGCGAGAGGCCAAGGCCTTCTACATGCGGACCGACCGCGCCAACGAGAAGGTCGTGGAGAACTTCGACCTGCTGGCGCCGATGGGCTTCGGCGAGGTCATCGGCGGCTCCGTTCGCGAGGACGACTACGACCGCCTGTTGGCCCGGATCAAGGACCAGGGATTGAATCCCGAGACCTACGACTGGTACCTGGACCTGCGGAAATACGGCACAGTCCCGCACGGCGGCTTCGGCCTGGGTGTCGAGCGGACCGTCGCCTGGATCACCGGCGAAAAGCACATCCGCCAGTGCATCCCCTTCCCCAGGATGATGGACAAGGTCTACATCTAAAGAGAAACCGCTTCTCTCTCGATGCAGGAGAACATGATGTCACGACGGTTCCTTGGTGCGGCTCTCTCAATCTGTTTCGCGGCGGCTGTGATCGCCTATGCGGACGACCCGATTGTGCGCGTGACGAAGCCGATCAAGCTGTTCAACGGCAAGAACCTCGACGGCTTCTACACGTTCCTGAAGGACACGAAGTACGAAGACCCTCGCGGCGTCTTCACCGTCAAGGACGGTCTGCTCGTCGTCTCCGGCGACGGGATGGGCGGCGTTATCACGAAGGACCGCTATGCCGACTATCGGGTCATCTGCGAATTCCGCTGGGGCAGCCGCGTGTGGGCGAGCCGAACGAACTGCACGAAGGATTCCGGCTTGTTGCTCCACTGCTTTGGGCCGGACGACGCCTACGGCGGGGTCTGGATGTCCTCCATCGAGTCGAACATCATCCAGGGTGGCTGCGGCGATTTCATTCTCGTTCGAGGCAAAGGGCAGGATGGCCAACCGGTCCCGATCAGCAGCAAGGCCACCGTCGTGAACGACCGCGACGGCGAGCCGGCCTGGACTCCCGGAGGCACGGAACGCACGTTCACCGACGGTCGGATCAACAATCGCTATCGCGATCCGGCGTGGGAGGACAAGCTCGGCTTTCGCGGCAAAGAGGATGTCGAGGCGCCCGACGGCCAGTGGAACAGGATGGAGGTCGTCTGTGACGGCAATCGGATCGCCGTCTACCTCAACGACGTGCTCGTCAACAAGATGACCGACGCCTCGTTGACCTCGGGCAAGATCACGATCCAGAGCGAGCTGGCGGAGATTCACATCCGCCGCCTGGACCTGCTTCCCCTCGACCCATAACGCTGAGCCTGGCGGGCATGAGCTGGATCGATCATCGACGAGGTTCGGGATTCGGTGACGGACCAAATCTCGGTCCGACTTCTGAACGGGCCAGAACAGGAAGTCGTTTGCTTGTGGCTCCCCGCCCCACTTGATGCTGTGCATGGCGGCTCTGTACAGTGGTTCGGCATTGAGGCTCTCATCCGATCCCTTCCGAACCATCTCGTTGAGTCTCGCGACGTAGTCGATCCTCGTGTTTTCTGCCTTCTTTGCGACCGCCGCATCTGGCACGTCGTTGAGTAGCACGAAGGTGGACAGGACAAGAACAACAGATTCTCGGCAGACTTCAGGTATCACCATCTCACCTTGTCACATTGTGTAACTCCTTGCTTGATAAGAACTTGCTTCTCGCAGAGCTTGGAAATCTTCCCGTGCGAAAGCCATGACCGTCTGGCGCGTCCTTGTGTTTTCAAAACTCTGCGTGAGCCCACTGCAACGCTGCTCGGATAGGGCCCTTGCCCATTTTCGGCTGGGCGGCGGGAATCTTGTAACAGGGGGGGTATCGCTGCGTCTAATTTGTGAGAACCGATGGTCTTGCGATAAGAAAGCGGTGTGGGCTTATGGCAGCGATGGAGAAAGTGCAAGGGGATGGCGTCGAGGTGGCGACCGGGCAGGGACAGGCCGAGCCGGCGGCGGGCGTCGATCACGACCAACTGATTGCCAGGCTCCACGAGGGATGCACGAGGCTCAAACGCCAGGTGCACCAGGTGATCGTGGGGCAGGACGAGGTAATCGATTCGGTGCTCTGCTGCATGCTGGCGGGTGGGCACTGCATTGTGCAGGGCGTGCCGGGCCTGGCCAAGACGCTCATGGTGCATTCGATCTCGGACGCCATGAAGATGCAGTTCAACCGGATTCAGTTCACGCCGGACCTGATGCCCTCGGATATCACCGGCGCTGACATCATTCAGCGGGACCCCCAGTCGAAGCAGCGGAGGTTCGAGTTCGTGAAGGGCCCGCTTTTTGCAAATATCGTGCTGGCCGACGAAATCAACAGGACGCCGCCCAAGACGCAGGCGGCCCTGCTCCAGGCGATGCAGGAGCGCGAGGTGACGATCTCCGGACGGACGCACAAGCTTCCCGAGCCCTTTTTCGTGCTGGCGACGCAGAACCCCATCGAGCAGGAGGGGACCTATCCGTTGCCCGAGGCGGCCCTCGACCGGTTCATGTTCATGGTCTACATCGACTACCCGACGGCCAAGGAAGAGCACCTGATGGTCAAGCAGACCACTACGGGCAAAAAGCACTTGATCGCTCCCGTCCTGGATGTGGAGGACATGACGCTGTTCCAGGAGATCGTGCGGATGGCGCCGGTGAGCGATACGGTGATTGCCTACTGCATTCGGCTGGTGCGTGCGACGAGGCCGACCGATTCGCTGGCGACGACCATGGTGAAGAAATACCTCAAGTGGGGAGCTGGACCGAGGTCGGGGCAATTCATGACGCTCGGAGCCAAGGCGCTGGCGCTGACGAAGGGCCGGATCACGCCCAGTTTCGAGGACGTCAAAGCGATCAGCAAGCTGGTGCTGAGACATCGCGTGATCCCCAACTTCAACGCGGAGGCCGACGGAATCAGCATCGAAGCGATTCTCGGCGACCTGCTGGAGAAGGTGGCGGCGCCAAAGTAATATGTCGTCGAATCGTGAATATCTCGATCCGATCTTCTTGAACAAGCTGGCGAACATGGAACTGGTGGCCCGGTGTGCGGTGGAGGGGTTCTTCTCCGGCCTGCACCCGAGCCCGTTCCAGGGCTTCAGCGTCGAGTACAGTGACCACCGCGAGTACTATCCCGGCGATGAGGTGAAGTTCGTCGATTGGAAGGTGTACGCCCGCACGGATCGCCTGTGTATCAAGCGATTCCGTCAGGAGACGAACACGACGGTCTACATCCTGCTCGACATCAGCAAGAGCATGTCCTTTGCCGGCGATTCGGTCCGCAAGATCGATTACGCCTGTTTTCTGGCGGCGGCGCTCAGCTACCTCATGCTCAAGCAGGGCGACAGCACCGGCCTGATGCTGTTTGCCGAGAAGGTGCTCTCGCAGGTGCCGGCGGCGTCGAGAAGAACGCATCTGCACGCGATCTTGCAGACCCTGGATCGCCAGACGACCACCGGCAAGACGAACCTCGCGGCGGTCCTGCATGCGGTCGCCGAGACGACGAAACGCCGCGGTCTGGTCGTCCTGATCTCCGACCTGCTCGACGACGAGGACGACGTCTTTCGCGGCCTGGCCCACCTGAAGTTCCTCAAGCACGACGTGATCGTGTTCCATGTCATGGACCATCAGGAACTCCATCTCGAATACGAGGGTCTCATTCAGTTCGAGGACTTGGAGTCGGGCGACAAGGTCCGCACGTTTCCCCAGTCGATCCGAACAGGCTATCAGCAGCGAGTAGCGGATTTCCTGGACAACATCAAAAAGACGTTGGGCAAGAGCCGGATCGACTACTGCCTGCTGGAGACCTCCGAGCCGCTGGATCGAGCCTTTATTGCGTATCTGCTCAAGCGAAAGAGGCTGATGTGAGCTTTCTGGGCTGGACATTTCTGTTTGGAGCGGTCGCGGTGGTCGGGCCCATCGTGGCGCATATGCTGGCCAAGCCTCGCTTTCGGCGCGTGCCGTTCACGATGGTGCAGTTCCTTCAGGCCGGGAAGCATCAGAGTCACTCCCGCCGGAATATCCGCGACGTGCTCGTCCTGCTGCTTCGCTGCGCAATCATCGTTTTGAGCGCTGTGTTGTTCGCCCGGCCTGTGTTGCAGGTAAAAGCGGCCCCGCAACGACACAAGTCGATCCACTACCTTGGCCTGGACGACTCCGCCTCGATGGCCTATGAGGATGGCCGGTCGACTCTGCTGGAGCGGATGGTCGAGAAAGCGGTTGAAGCGGTCCGCAAGACGCCGGACGACGCGGTGTTTGGCGTCTTCGGCCTGGCTTCAGGCCGGCTGGCCGAGGGACTCAATCGCAGTCAGGCCATCGCGGAGATCAGGCGTCTGGCCGCCGTGCCAAGACAGGCTCGACCTGCGGATTTTGTGCAGGCCCTTCGACAGGCGAGCCAGGCCGCTTCGCCTGGCGACACGGTCTCGGCAAGCGTCGTCAGCGATTTCACGCCGGCAGTGCTCCGCGAGTTCGAACGGGTTCGCGAGCCGGCTGTAGTTGCTGCGATTTCCTGCGAGACTGTCGCCGCGATGGAGCCGGTGGACAACGCCGCTGTCGTGGATGCCCGCGTGATCGACGCCGCCGGGGGTAAACTCGACGTCGATGTCATCGTCGCCAACTACGGCGGCACGGAGCAACGCCGCAAGGTGACGATGAAGAACGGGGATCGGCCGCCCGTCTCGCTCGATTTGATCCTGCTCCCAAACGAGCGGCGGGTCGTGCGGATGCAATTGGATTTGGGACCTAGGACGCAAGGCTCCGCCGAGGGCTGTCTGCCTGTGGACCTGAGCCTGGAACCGGTCGACGGCCTGCCTGCGGATGACGCGTATCGCCTCGGGGTCTGCATCCCGCGGACGGCGTCAACGAAGATACTCGTCGTGCATCAGGCCGACGAGGCTTTTCTATTCGAGACGGCCATCGAAGCCCTCGCAGGGCAGGGCCCGTCCGGGACGCTGGCCCTGCGGAAGGTGGCGACCGAACGGCTCGGCGCCGAGGACCTCGCCTGGGCGGATGTCGTGGTGTTCTCCACGTTGCCGGCGGATTTCTCGTGCCCGACGGCCTTGCTCAAGAACTATCTGACCCGCGGCGGCCGACTCGTCTTCTTTGCGACGCAGGTTGGCAATGTGCAGGTCTGCGAGCACTTGTTGCGGGAGGGCCTGCTGGCCGCGTCGCCGCAGAAGTGGATTCAGGGCATCGTGTACCCGGCGCCGCAGCCGGTTGCCGGCGGAGGGATCTCGCTCGGAGAGCAGGCGGCCAAGGCCCTTGCCAACTACCGATTCGACAAGATCGCGTTGAAGGGCCACTGGCAGTGCCGGCTTGCGTCGCAGGCCGAATGTCTCTGGCGGCTCGCAGACGGCGCGGGATTTGTCTACGGTCTGTCCTCCCACGGCGGCTCGACGCTCTTAGTCAATACGAGCATCGACGGTTCGCTCGGCCTGCTTGCCAAATCCGGCGCGTGGGTGCCTTTCTGCCGATTCCTGGCGGGCGAATCGGACCGGATTCGACAATTTTGTTTCCGCGTGGATGAGCGGCCCGTCTTGAATCTGCCGGAAGTTATGCAGGCGGCAAGGCGGACCTCCGTTCCTGTCGAGAATTGCGACGGTGTACGGGCGCAGGCTGTGTTGGAGGGCACGAGGATGGTCCTTCCTCCGCCGCGGACGACGGGCTGGATGAAGACGCTCGGCGAGCCGGCGGTTTGGGCCGCCGTCAATCTGGCCGAGGGCGAGACGGATATGCGAACGCCCTCGGCCGAAGCGATCTCCGACGCGATGAAACGCGCGTTTGTGACGGAGGCTGGTTCGGGACAGGCCGTGGCCCGTGCCGACGCCGCGGTGGAGAGCAAGCCTGTCTGGAAAGCGTTTGCGTGGGCGACGATCCTGTTGCTGCTCCTGGAGCCGGCCATTACGAACAGGTTGAGAAGATGAGCGTGCGACGATATGGCGTCCGGCGTGGATGACATTTTGGATGACCTGATCGCCCGGGTGGGTCGGGTGCGGGCGTGGCTGCTTGCCCTCAGCGCACTGCGGATTGCCGCTGTGGGGCTGGCCTGCGTATCCGCATACATCGGCCTGTACGCCTGGCTCGATCACCACGTCCATTTCGGCTCGCTCGGCCGCGCGTTGTCACTGGCCCTGTTCGTTGGGATGGTCGCCGTCGGGTTGTACCGCATCATCCGAGTGCTCCGGCGGGATATGACGTACGCCCGTGCGGCCAACTACATCGAGAGCCGGCACAGCTTCGATCAGCAACTCGTCGCGGCTGTCGAGTTCTACGAGGGCAAGAACGATTATCCCTACTCGAAGGCCCTGGCGGGGCAGCTCGTTCAACAGGTGGACCGGGTGTCTCAGGGGTATCGATTCGACTCCACGATTGAGCGATGGCAGGGCTATCTGCTCTCGGGGTTCATCCTGCTGTGTGTGTGCGTGGTCGGGCTGTTCGTTCGCCAGAACGTGCTCTACTTTTCCTCTTATCTGAGCCGGCTGGTTCGTCCGTTCTCCGCCATCGAGCCGGTGCCGGCCACGGTGCTCGAATCCGCCGCGGAAGACCTCGTCGCAGGCGTGGACACGCCGGTGAAGTTCGATGTCGATGTGCAGGGTCGTGTACCGGAGTCGATTGCGCTCGTTCTGACCCGGCGAGATCCGAACGACGCCAATGGGTCCTCGGTTCAGACCGAGAGGACCGAGATGACTCGCACGACGGATGCGGAGGGCAAGACGCGATTCACGGCAACGAGGTCCTTCGACGCGGTCGGGCAGTTCGAATATCGATTTGAGACGGGGGACGTGCGCTCCGAGTCGCATTCGATTCGCGTGTGCGAGACGCCCTCCATCGAGCGGGTGACAGCGAAGGTGTTCCCGCCGGTGCAGGAGGGCGTGCCTCCGTTGGCGCCGTACGAGCAGGAGGTGACGGATCAGCCGCTGGCGGTGCTGCCCCACAGCCGCGTGGAATTCAAGGCCGAGGCTTCCATGGCGATGCGCGAAGCGGCTGTGGTCGGGCCGGACGGGCAGATGCAGACGCAATCGCTCGACGGCGCCGACCACTTCGGTTTCGAAGTGACGGCGGACCGATCTTCCTCCATCCAGGTCAGCGGCACCAGCGTCGACGGCCTGGCCAGCGCCGAGGCCAAAGAATTGCAGATCGTCTTGAAACCGGACGAGCCGCCGGAGTTCAAACTCGCCTCGCCCCAGGGCGACTATCTGACCACGGACGTCGCCAGCGTCCCGATTGTGTTCGATGTGACGGACGATTTCGGACTGGACGACACGCAGTTGATCTGCGAGTTTCCGGGCCGGGAGCCGGTCGTGCTGGTCTCCGCCTCGCCTGAGGGGGCGAAACAATGCTCTTTGACACATGTGCTCGAACTGGAGCAGTACGAACTGCGCGTGGGCGACGTGATTCTCTTCTACGCGACGGCCCGAGACGTCCGCACGGGACACCGGCCGTCTGATGCGAACGCGTGCAGCGAGATCTACTTTATCGAGATCCGCGCGTACCGGCAATATTGGCACGTGCAGGGCGGAGGTAAATCGCAGAGTCCCAACGGCATGCCCGCTGCGGACGACCTCATCGCGATCCTGGAGTATACGCGGGCGATTGTGAAGAAGACTTGGACGTTGGCCCGTTCGCCCGGTGCATCCGAGGAGGATCGTTCGAAGATGGAGGCCCTTGCGACGGATGTGCAGTACTGCGTCACGAAGCTCGCGGACATTCGGGACGATCCCGACGCCGGTTTCGGCGAGGGCGAGAAGGCCGTGATGAACGCGATCCTGAAATTCTACGAGCAGGCCAAAGAGCGGCTCGACGCCCGTGACGCTCGCGGGGCCCTGCCGCCCGCGCAGGAAGCCTATCGCATCCTGCGGATGTTCATCGACGAGATGAATCTGAAGTGGAGCCCGCCCGACAATGTCCCGAGTCCGCCCGACGAGAAACCAGAGAAGATCAAACTCCAGGAACAGCCGCAGGAGCCCAAGATGGAGAAGGAGCGGATCGAGAGCCGGCTCAAGGAGATCCAACAGAAGATCGAGTCGCTCGCCCGACAGCAGGAATCACTCAAGGCCGACGCCGCCAAGGCCCTGGAACAGGATAAGGAGGCCAAGGCCGCGACGCAATCTGCTCGGAAGGCCCAGTCCGAGAGCAACAGCGCGAGCAAGGGCAAGAATGAGGCTCAGGCATCGCAGCAGACAGGCGACTCTACGGGCTCCGAGGCGGCCGGAGGGCAGAGCGAGCAAGCCGGCGATGCCCAGTCCGGGCAATCGGATGGTCAACAAGGCAAAGAGTCCGCTGCCGGCCAAAGCGGGCAGTCGGGCCAATCGCAGAGTGGGCAGCCGGCGAGTGGTCAATCCGGCAGCGGGCAAGGCAACCAGCCCGGCACAGGGCAACGTGGCGAATCAAGTCAGGGGCAGTCTTCCGACGGGTGGTCGGCTTCGGACTCCGGCGAGGCGACCGGACGGGCCTCGGTCCAGAGGGATGCCCAGATGCGGATGCTCCAGGCCAGGCAGAAGGCCTTGCGGGTACAGGCGTCCGAGTTGAGCGACCAGATCGGCGGGTTGCCTGTGTCGGAGCCGTCGAGTCCCGGCCGCACGAGTCGTCAGGCGAAGGAGCATCTGGACCAGGCCGTCGAGGCGATGGAGCAGTTCGAGGACAAGCTCGCGGATGCCCGCTATGAAGCCCTCGATTCCGCCGAAGCGGTTGGAGTGACGGAACCGGCCGAATCGGCTTCCCAACGATTGGCCGACGCGGGACAGGCGATCAAACGTGGACTGGCCGGCGAAGGGCAGGATTCCGCCAACAAAGCCCAGGAGATGGCGGAGCAGCTTGCCAGGGACGCGGAGGCGTATGAGGAATCGCTCACCGACGCCCAGAAACAGAAGATGATGGAACGCCTGAAAGCGGCCGAGCGTCTGCTCGAAAGCATGGCCGGACCGCAATGGGCGACGATGTCCTCCGGCGGGGGACCGGGCGCAGGCCACGTCTACACGAACGACCCACACACCACAGTGGCGGACACCGCCCGGCTCCTGGCCCGGCAATTCTGGTCCCTGGCCCTGGAGGCGAAGAAACGCCAGGGCCGGCCTGTGGAGGAAGAGTCCTCCGACGTGGAGTTCTTCGAGGCGGAGAACGAGTTCTTCGAAGCAGCCGCCCGGTTCGATCTGCAGGGGGCTGCGAAATGATCTTTGCGAACTATCCGGGACATCTCGCTGCGTTCGCTCTCGTACTGGCGTCGGCAGGGGCTCTCTTCGCAGCCTTCCGCGCCGAGCAGTTGCAGACGCCGCAACGAGGCAAATATCGCTGGTTCCTGCTGGCGATGCACTGTGCGGCGGTCCTGCTCTTGCTGGCGATCCTGTGGGACCCATCGGCCTGGCGAAAGAAGGACATTTTCGGCCGCAACACCGTCCTGGCGATCTTCGACACGAGCGAGAGCATGTCGATCTCCGATGAGGGACGCACGGCCCGGCTGGACAAGTCGCTCGCGAAATTCGCGGATTGTTTCGATTCGGACGGGAGTGCGAGGCCGGAGTACCGGGTCTATGGCTTCGATGAGCGTCTCTATTATTGCGGCTCGACCAACTTGCTGCGTCGCTGGGGTCCGCAGAGCAATCTGCATGAGGCGATTTCGTTGATCGCGGACTCCGCGACGGGCGACGAGGACCGCCCGGCGGGTGCGATCGTCTTTACGGATGGCCGGGCCGACGACCGGGACCCGCGGCGATACCTGCCTGTGCAGGGGGAAGACCTTCCTATCCTGGTCGTGGGAGTGGGGAACCGAACCGCCCGGCCGGATGTCGCGATCAAAGCCCTGGCGGTCCCTGCAAACGCGTGGGTCGATACCGCGTACGATGCGGCTGCCGTGATTACGGCGGCTGGCGTCCCGAATGGCCCGGTGTCGCTCGATCTCGTCTGCGACGACAAGGCCGTTCAGGCGGTTCAACTTGCGCCGGATCGGTTCCAGGCAACGGATTCGGGATCGGTCGAGGCGACGGTCGAATTCGTCGTGCCTGCGCAGCAGCTTGGCTCGCACGTGCTCACCGTCCGCGCGAAACCCCTTCGCGGTGAGATCAACATGGCGAACAACTCCCGCAGCGCATCCGTCGAGGTGACGCAGGAGCGGTCGCTGCGGGCCCTGCTCTATACGCAGTGGGCGACCTTCGACGTGGGCAAGATCCGCCAGGCGCTGGCCTGGGACAAACGCATCCGGCTGGATTTCGCGTTCGACGTGATCCAGGATGTGCCCCTCGTGGACCGGGCGGCGCAGAACACGGAGTACGTGACATTGCCGGATGGACGGGACGGATTCTATGGATACGATGTCGTGATTCTGGGCCCGAGCGACGTGCGCAGTCTAACCCCTGCCCAGTGGGACGGCCTGTACAGCTTCGTCGCCGAGCGGGGGGGCGGCCTGCTTCTCTTGGCGGGTCGAACCGTGGCGTCGATGGCGAACTGGGGCGACGAGCGGGCCCGGACGCTCCTGCCGGCGGTGTTCGGCCGGCAAGACCCGCGGCTGTGGCCGCCTCAGCGGGATGCGATCCAGCCATCCTTCGAGGCGCAGGTGGGCCGGTTCTTCGGTCCGGCGGCCTTTGCCAAACCGCAGCAGGTGATCTCGCCGTACTATGGCATTGCCGATGCGAAGCCGGCCGCGACGACGCTGGCCACGGTCGGCCAGACGCCGATCGTTCTGGCCCATCGGGTCGGCCGGGGCCGCGTGTGTCTGTTCAATGCGTCGAAGGTCTTCACCCTGTATCGCGAGGACCTTCAAGGCGGCGCGCTCGCGGAGATGGTCTGCGGCCTGGTTGCGTACCTGGGACGGACGCCGGCGCGGGGGGCGGGCGTCGAACTGTTCGTTGAGCGATCGGGCGAAGAGCCGAGGACCGCTGTATTCAGCGCGTATGTCGTGGACAAGGCGTTCCAGCCGGCGACCGGGGCCAATGTGCTCCTGACGGCGGGCGAGCGGGTGGTGAGCATGGAACCGACCGCCCCTGGGTACTATCGGGCCACGATGGATCTGGGTCCGGCGCAATCCGTCGTCGCGACCGCGCAGGCGGAGCTGAACGGCATGTTTCTCGGCGAGCGGACCCTGGCGGCGAGCCTGCCGCCGGTGCGAGACGAAATGTCCTGCGTCGATCTGGATGAGCCGTTCCTGCGGTCGCTTGCTCGGCAGGTCGGAGCCCGCTACGTCCACATCGACAATCTGGACAAGGATGCTGGAAAGGTCTTCGTCCCCAAACGCCAGGTCGGCGTGACGGAGACGGTTACGAGCATCTGGCCCCGGTGGTCGGTGCTCGTAATTTTGTGTCTGCTGCTGTCGGTCGGTTGGTTCATACGCCGGGCGATAGGGCTGGTTTGAGAGGCTGTATGATCTTGACGATGGTTGCTTTTGTTGTCTCGATGATGTCCGTCGCGGCGACGGTCCCACAAGGCCCGTCGCCGGGGGATACGTACGCGATGATCGTCAGCGGAATCGGCAAGGACCCCGAGGACCGCCTGGTCCGCGACGGAATCATCCACGATCTCAGCGTCTATCTGCTGGAAAAGGTCTCGGTCAAGCCGAACCACCTGACGGTGCTGGTCGCCGGCGCCGACGACGCGGGCGCATCGACGGCGGATCGGATCGCGGAGGTGGTTCGAGTCCATGCCTCTGCGATGACTGCGGCGGATCGATTCGTCTTCTACTATGCCGGTCAGGCGAACGCAATCGGGGATTCGCTGCGTTTCAACCTCCCCGGACCCGACGTCACACAGGACGATCTGACTCGTTGGCTCGCCTCCATCCAAGCGGGTACCCAGTTGGTCGTTCTCGACTGTCCTCACGCGGCGCTTGCGACCAGGGCCCTCGCCCGGCCGGGCAGAGTCGTTGTCCTCGCTTCGACCGCCGAGCAGGCGCACGCCACGCGGTTCGGGACGCATTTTGTGCCCGCTCTGACGCGGGTCGAGAGCGATGCGAATCGGGATGGGAATGTCTCCGTGCTCGAAGCCTTCGCGACCGCCGCTCGCGAGATCGAGAAGTGGTATCAGGACAGGCAAATACTGCCGACGGAAACTCCCTGCATGGAGGACAACGGCGACGGCAGGCCCGCCGAGCGGCCCTGGCGATACGAGCAAGACGGCGGCGATGGACGGCTGGCGGCCGGCCTGGTCCTGGCCGCAAGGGGGACCGGGACATGAAACGACGAGAGTTCCTGAAATTCGTGGGCGGCTCGCTGATTGGCGTGACCGCGGCGGAGGCCTCCCGGCGCAATCCATTCCGTATGCAGATTCCGTCGAGTCCGGACGATTCCTCTTACGATCCGAGCGTGCAGGGCGAGCCGACCGATCTGGACGAGTACGATTTTATCCTGCCGAGGGTCCGCGTCGTCGAGCTGCCATTCCAGGGACGGGGCAAGGGACCCGACGTCTGGAATGTCCGGCCGGGCGGCGACGCCAACCTGCTGAGGGAACTGAGCCGTGTCGTTCGGTGTCGCACCAAGCCCGTCCAGGCTGCGGTCGACTGGCAGCCGCAGTACGCGTCGGAAGGCCAGCTCAACGCTGTGGTGACGTTCGACGATCCCGCGCGGTTTCGTCACTATCCCTTCCTGTTCATGACAGGCGAAAACCACTTCGAATTCACCTCCGACCAGAAGGGCAATCTCAAGGATTATCTCACCGCCGGCGGCTTCATCCTGATGGACGATTGCGTCGTCGCTTCCGGCGGCGACTTCTTCTACACGAGTTGTTTCCGGCTGGTGGAAGAACTGTTCGGCCGGGGCAGCATCCACATGATCCCTCGCGAGCACGAGGTCTTCCACAACGTCTTCGATCTCGGCGACATCGGCCTTCCCTACCTCGAGTACACCGGCCGACGGGGCAACCACGGCCAGAACCACGGCGCCCGGGGCCTGTTCTTCGGCGACCGCCTGGCGGTGTTCCTCAGTTCGACGGATTTGCACTGCGGCTGGTGCGACAGTCACGGCGTCGAATGGACCGACAACGGCTACCGAAAGACCATCCAGATGGGCATCAATATCATCACGTACGCCCTGTCGCACTGATTGGTCCTGTTGTGTCTACAGTTGTTCTGCCCTCCGATGGCTTTGTCCTTGTGCGGCCGGCCTTCCTTCGATAGCATGAGTCGCTCGACAAACAGGAGGAATTGAATATGAAGGCAGGACTTGACGGGATTCAGCGACGGATTGGGTTGGCCGCCCTGGCAGGGGCATTCATTCTTCTCAACATCGCCAGAGCCGAGGAAGAGACACGGGCCGCAGTGCAGACGCTCGCGGGAACGTGGAAACTGGCGGTCGATCCCGAGAACAAGGGCCGAACGGATCGCTGGTTCGAGAGCGTTCGGCCCGAGGCCCGGGAGGCGCCGGCGCCCGGCGTCATCCAGCAGGTGTTCCCCGCCTATCATGGAGTCGCCTGGTATTGGCACTCCTTCGACGTGTCGCCGGGCGGTGCGCCGGGAGACCGCGTGATGATCCGGTTCGGCGCAGTGGACTATCTCGCGGAGGTCTGGCTTAACGGCCGGCATCTCGGCGCCTTCGAGGGAGGCGAAACGCCCTTCGAGTTCGAGGTCGCCGATTCGATCCGGAGGGAGGGGGAGAACCTCCTGGCCGTCCGCGTGTTGAATCCGACCGTCGCTCCCATCGACGGGTACGTTCTGGGGGAGACGCCGCACCGCAACAAGGCCGTGCCGCCGATGTGCGGCTGCTCCTTCAACAGCGGCGGCATCATGTACCCGGTCGAGCTGCGATGGGTCCCGCCGGTCCATGTCGCCGATGTTTTCGTCCGGCCCGATATGAAAACCGGCGAGATCGCGGTGACTGTCACGGTCCGGAACGCCGGGACGGCCGCTGTGCGCGGAGACCTCGGTCTGTCCCTCGCGCCCGCCGCGGGCGGGGACACGCTGCAATCGGTCCGGCGCCAGGCGGAATTTCCGACGGGTCTGTCGCAACACGAAATGACCGTGCAGGCGAGTCAACCGCACCTGTGGAGTCTCGACGATCCATTTCTCTACCGGGTCACCGCGTCGGTGACGACCGCGTCGCAGCGACCGCACCAGTCCTCCGTCCGCTGCGGCTTCCGCGATTTCCACATCGTGGACGGCTTCTTTCACCTCAACGGCAGGCGGGTCTTCCTGAAGAGCACGCACACGGGCAACCACATGCCCATCGGCCAGCAGGCGGGCGTGACGGCCGACTTCGGTCGTCGCGACATGATCTACGCCAAGGCCTCGGGCTTCAACATGGTGCGTTTCATCGCCGGTGCCGCCTATCCCGAGCAGCTCGACCTCTGCGACGAACTGGGCCTGATGGTCTACGAGGAATGTTACGCGAGCTGGCTGCTGGGCGATTCGCCCAAGATGGCCGAGCGGTTCGACCGCAGCACGTCGGCCATGATCCTGCGGGACCGCAATCATCCAAGCGTCACCATCTGGGGCCTCTTGAACGAAACCCCGGATGGCCCGGTCTTCCGGCAGGCGGTGGGTTTCCTGCCCAAACTGCGAGAGCTGGACCCCACGCGACTCGTCCTGCTGGGCAGCGGCCGCTGGGACGGCCAGTTGTCCATCGGCTCGGCCAGCAATCCGGGCGTCGGCGAGTGGCAGCCGGTCTGGGGCATCGAAGGCCCGAACGCAACGAACGCCTCGCTCGGCGCGGGCGGTTACACCCCCCACGCGGGTGACGCGCATTGGTATCCCGCCGTGCCGCAGTCACTCGACACGGATCATTTCATCCGCGGACTGGGCCACGAGGACAAGCCGGTGTTCCTCTCCGAATACGGCATCGGCAGCCTGATGGATGTGATCGACGAATGGCGGCATTATGAGCAGGTCGGCGCGCGTCCCGATCTCGAAGACGCAGCCATGTTCCGCGAGCAGAGCGAAGGCCTGATCGCCGACTGGAAACGCCTGGGATTCGATGCGGTGTATCCATTTCCCGAAGACCTGCTGCGGGAGAGCCAGCGTCTGCACGCCCGGCAGCGGACCATCGGTTTCAACTGCATCCGGTCCAACCCGAGGCTCTGCGGCTACAACCTGACGGGCATGCTCGATCACGGCATGACCGGCGAGGGCCTCTGGACCTTCTGGCGGCGCTGGAAGCCTGCGACGTTCGACGCGGTCTCCGACGGCTGGTCGCCCCTGCGGTGGTGCCTGTTCGTCGAGCCGCTCCATGTGTACTCGGGTCGGGACCTGCTGATCGAAGCCGTGCTGGCCAATGAGGACGTGCTCAAGCCGGGCGAGTACCCTGCAAGGTTCCGCGTCTTCGGGCCGAACGGACCGGTCTGGGAGAAGCAGACCCTGGTGAAGATCCCCGATTCGCCCGTGTTGGCGGTCCCGGCGATCCGCGAGACGATCAAACTCGATGTCCCAGCCGGCCAGTACACCCTGGCCGCCAATCTCGAACAAGGCGGTTCGCCGACCGGCGGCCGGCTGGCGTTCTACGTCTCCGATCCGGCGGCGCTGCCGCAACGGATGGGCGACGTCGCGCTCTGGGGGATCGACAACAAGGTCGAGCAATGGCTCGCGGCTCATGGACTTCATTGTCATCCATTGACCGCGGAGCCCTCGAACCCGCGAGAAGTGGTCCTCGTCGGCAAGCCGGCCGACGCCGAGACGAATCCCGCGATCTGGGAGACTTTGACGGCTCGCCTGGCCCAGGGCGCAGGTGTGGTGTTCCTGAGCGGCCAGGTCTTTCAGAATGGCAAGGCAGGGATGAACTGGCTGCCTCTGAAGAACAAAGGCCGCTGCCGGACCGTGCACGACTGGCTGTACCACAAGCTCTGCGTGGCCAATCGCAGTCCGGTCTTCGACGGTCTGCCGGGACCGGGCATCCTGGACTGGGACTACTATGGCCCGATCATTCCGCGCGAGGTCTTCGAAGGCCAGGACACGCCCGACGAAACCATCGTCGCCGGATTCGCCACAGGCAACGCGCAGTTCGGGAAGGGCTACGGCTCGTGTCTGATCGTCGCCCTGTACGAAGTGGGGGAGGGCCGTCTGATCCTCAGCACGCCGTACATCCTGGAGAATCTCGACTCGCACCCGGCCGCCGACAGACTGTTGTTGAACCTCATTCGCCATGCCCAAGGGCAGGATCGTTGAAAGGAGAAATCATGTCGCGATTTGCACGGTTGGTCTTTGTGTGCTGCCTGTCCCTGTGTGTAACGGGCTGGGCCCTGGAGGATTCCGAGATCCCGACGGACCCGCCGCAGGATGAGATCATGCCCACGGAACAACAGGTGCGAGAGATGCTCGACTGGGCCAGTCTTGCGTTCACCGGCCGTCGGACGCCAGGGACAGAGCCGGCCGTCTGCGTGGAAGTGAAACGACAGGACCACAGCGTGCTGCAATTCGGCCAGTCCTGCATCGAGACGCCGATCCGGATCGGCCAGCAGGAGTTCGCCCACGGCCTCGGGACGCACGCCAACAGCGAGATCGTCCTGCACGTGCCCGACGGCGCCAGGGCGCTCGAAGCGTTCGCAGGCATCGACAACAACTCGGACACAGGCGGCACGCGAGGGACCGCGCAGTTCAGCGTCGAAATCGCCGGTCGCAGCGTGTTCCAGACCCCAGTCCTCAAAGGCGGCCAGACGCCGGTTGCGGTGCGCGTCGATTTGCCGGCAGGGACGCGCGAGGTCACGCTCAAGGTGGATACGACGCCGGATGGGCCGGGTTGCGATCAGGCCGACTGGGCTGACGCCAGGATCGTCATGGCCGACGGCAGTCGGATCTGGGCGGACGAGGACCGCCAATCCTTCCTCACGGCTGCGACGCCTTTCTCATTTGTCTACGACGGCGCGCCCTCGGCCGAATTGCTCAAGAGTTGGACGCGGACGGTCGAGACAAAGGAACAGCCCGGTCGCGTCGTGCACACGGTTGGCTGGACAGATGCCAAGACCGGCCTGCGGATTACTGCCGTTGTCACTGCGTTCCAACGCTATGCTGCCGTCGAGTGGTTGCTGCGCTTCGAGAATGCCGGGACGCAGGACACGCCGATCATCGAGAACATCCAGGCGATCGACGCCCAACTTCGCACGGGATATTACCGCAAGCCCGCGGTTCTGCACCAGCTCACCGGCGACGTGTGCGGCGAGAGATCGTTCCTGCCTCTGGAAACGACGCTGGAGGCCGGCAAGCCGGTCGTGTTCGCTCCCACCGGCGGTCGTCCCTCGAATGGCGTCTTCCCGTTCTTCGACCTCTGCTACGGCGACGAGGGCCTCATCACCGCCATCGGCTGGTCGGGGCAATGGGCTGCACGCCTGGACCGCGGAAACACCGGTCCCACGCACTTGCAGGCGGGAATGGAGAAAACGCATTTCATCCTGCATCCCGGCGAGCAGGTCCGAAGTCCCCGCATCTTGGTCATGCCGTGGAAGGGCGACCGCCTCGCAGGGCATAACCGCTTCCGCCGGCTGCTGCTTTTCGAATACGCGCCGCGGCTCGACGGTCGTCCACTGCGGCTGCCCGTCGCCTCGCAGTGCTTCGACCGCTACAGTTGGACAAAACCCGAGTGGAGCACGGAGGCCGGCCAACTTCGCGCGGTACAGGCTACATATGACCTGGGCTGCGACACGCATTGGTTCGACGCCGCCTGGTTCGAGGGCGGATTCCCCAATGGCGTCGGCAACTGGTTCTGCAAACCGAAGAGTCTTCCGAACGGCCTGAAACCGGTCGGCGACGCGTGCCATCGCCTCGGCCTGAAGTTCCTCGTCTGGTTCGAGCCGGAGCGCGTGGCAGTGGATACGCAAATCGCCCGCGAGCATCCAGAGTTCGTCTTCGGTGGCGTCAAAGGCGGCCTGTTCAAGCTGAACGATCCCGAGGCGCGTCGGTGGCTGACGGACCTGCTGTCGAACCATATCACCGAGTTCGGCATGGACGTCTACCGCAACGACTTCAACATCGACCCGCTCGATTTCTGGCGTGCTGCTGATACGCCGAACCGCCAGGGCATTACCGAAATTCGCTACGTCGAGGGTCACTACGCCATGTGGGACGAATTGCGAGCCCGGCATCGGGGCCTGTGGATCGACAACTGCGCCAGTGGCGGTCGTCGCATCGACCTGGAAACGTTGATGCGATCCGTGCCTCTGTGGCGCAGCGACACCGGCTGCTCGCCCGGCCACGCCGACTGGGACCAGATCCAGACGATCGGCCTGAATCAGTACCTGCCCCTGTTGACGTGTTGCGCCTGGGAACCGAAGGCGTACGTCCTTCGCAGCGTCGCCACCGGCGGCTCGATCACGCAGTTCGACTACTTGAACGATCAGTTCTCGATGGACGAGGCCCGCGTTGCGATGGCGGAGGTGAGGGAAAACCAGAAGTACTGGTACGGCGACTTCTACCCGCTGACCCGCGCCGGCGCCGGGCCGGACGCCTTCGCCGCCTGGCAACTCCATCGCGCCGACCTCGGCGCCGGGATCGTGCTGGCGTTTCGACGCAGTGAATGTCCCTTCCCGGTACTGCAAACCGGCCTGCACGCGATAAAAGCGGATGCCCGCTACAAGGTGGAGATTATCGACGAGTCCCGCACGAGTCGGGAGCAAACAATCTCCGGCCGGGAACTGCTCGCGGATTTCGAACTCCGCCTGCCCAGGAAGGCCACGAGTCTGCTCCTTCGCTACAGAGAGGATTCCCCACAGAGCCGGTGACACGGCATCGCTCGCCAAGAGAAAACTGCGCCCGGCAGGATTCGAACCTACGACCCCCGGTTTAGGAAACCGGTGCTCTATCCTACTGAGCTACGGGCGCGTTGCGATTCACTATCTTGCCAGTTCTGCGGGCGGTTGTCAAATGCGTTCCGGAGGTTTACTGAAATCGTTCGACCGCATCGTCGAGGGTCGGCGCCAGGTGCTGCCATTCGAAGCGTTTCAGGCGGTTCCTCAAGGTCTCCGTCGATTCGAGCAGGGAGCCGGTTTCTTCCATGTGAGCGGCCAGATCGGCGAGTCGGGTCGCCAGGTTCGCCGGCGTGCCGTCGTAGAGGAAATTGTTCGTTGCGCCGCCGCAAGGTCCGAAGACCTCGGGATAGGCCAGACGGTTGGGGACGAGCGGATACGCGCCCGCGAGCGAGGCTTCGACAGCGCTGAGGCCGAAGAATTCGTGTATGGCCGTCGAGACGAATACGTCCGCCTCCAGCAGGGCGGCTTCGTAGTTGGCTCTCGTCTGCTGGTAGCCCCATCGATCGATCCTGTCGGCGAACTGCCGTCGGGCTTGGGCGAAGACCTCCGGGACCTCGCGGAATTGTTCCCCGATCGCGCTGATTCTGAATCGAATACGTCGATTCTGGAGCTGCTCGATTGTGGCGAAGAAATCGTCGGGATTCTTGTCGTGCTCCCATCGGGCGGCCCAGAGTATCCGCAGGGGACCGGGAAGCCGGTTCTGCCGGTCGGGCAGGGGGAATACGCCGGGTGGACGCACCTCGGACTTGTCGGCGATGTGTTGCACAACCTCCGTCGGCTGATAGTCGGGCATGCGGTTCAGGAGGGCCTCCAATGCCTGGAGGAACGAGTCCCGATGGAAGGCAGAGTTGAACCAGACTGCGTCGGCTGCCAGGGCGGTGGTCATATTCGTCATCGCGAACTGATAATCCCGCTCGCTTTCGCAGCGGACCGGATAGGTCAACTGGTTCTCGTGGAAGTAGACGATGCGGGGCAGGTCGCGAATGGACTTGGGAGCCAGGCCGGCGAACTCCGCCAGGTTGAGCATGTCCGAGCACAACAAGAGGTCCGGGCGCAGCCCCTCGGCGAGTTGCCGCTCGACTTGCCTGGCGAAGGTGACCGCCGCGTGACGCATCCGCCATTTCCATTTGAACGGAGGCAGCGACAGGATGGACCAGCGGTGCCTGCCGGTCGCGGACCAGCCGTCGAGGAAGGCCTTGTGACTGCCGCCGTAGTAGGGTTCGAGCGCCAATATCCGCATGGGTCTGACTTCAAAAAGACATCAGGTTGCATCCGCTCTTCCGCCGGAGTCTGCCTTCGATTGCTCTCGGCAGTTGCCCTCACAGTGTACATAGGATGGCTGCAGATGCAAGCGGATGGCTTGTCTCGTGCCACCATGCAGAGAATCGCTGTGTCAGATCAGTCGAATGCATACCAGGCGATCCCCTCCGGTGTCCAGGCGTCGACGCTGGCGTCGATCAGTGTTTGTCTTTCCGCCTCGTTGATCGTGTAGAAGTGACGCCCAAGGGGGGGGGACCAGAACCGATAGACCGGTTTGCTGCCGACCGGCGCTTGCTCCGGCGGATAGGCGTAGAACGCAATGCACTCGAATGTCCAGGTGTTTGCACACTCGCGGATGAGTGCGTCCTTCTCCGCTTCGTCAATCGTATAGAAATGGGCGCCGAGCGTGTCGGACCAGAACCGGTAGACGGGGGCCAGCGCGGAATCGTCCGCGGAGGAGCCCTCGTTGGTGAGCAATTCGAAGGCGAAATCCCAGTTCGTACCCGCGGGGACTTCGATCTGCGATCCGGCGAGCCAAAGACTGCCGATAGCGGGGGGCCAGGTGCTTGTGGCGCCTTTGCCCACGCTGACGGAAGAGATCTGCTGGGCGGCGTTGTTAAAGTTGAGCGGCCTCGTAGTCCAGCCCCACGGATGGGGAGGGGGGGAGGCGGCTGTGTCGTAGAGGACGGAAATACTCAGCCAGTAGACAGCGGGAATCGGGATGCCGTTCTTGTCTTGCGACAGGGTCGGGCGGAACCACTGATCTTGGGACAGCAGGCAGGTGAACTGGAAGCAAGCATCGCCGCCGAGTCCCCTGGGGTCGCTGTTGTGACCGGCGACGTTCCACGTCCAGTTGGTGCAGAGGTTCTCCCAGACCAACGTGTCAGGACGGTCGGAGCCGTCGGTCCAGATTGTGATGTGGAAGGCCAGGGGCAACTGCGACGGCAGTTGCGGTTGCGTCCAGCCGTCGAACGAACCCCACCACTGAAAGCCCGTGACGGGCCGGTCGTCCTCGCACTGCCAGTCGTCGGCGGCGATCCGATGCAGGCTCAGGTCGGATCGTTCACCCCAGCCGTCGAAGATGAACGGCATGGTTGCGTCGAATTGCTGGGGCCCCTGGCTCCAGAGGAGTCCGCCCTTGCCGGAATTGGATTGCGGCTGGAACTGCTCGGTGATGGTGATCCGGTAATCTTCCACCTCGCCGTCGTTGGCGAGCCCCCTCCAGGAGAGCAGGCCACGGGTGTCGAAACGGAATCGCACGAATGTGCCTCCCATGGCGGCCGTCGGGGGAATGCGGAATGACAGCACGTTCGCGCCGACAGTGAGCAACTCGTCGGAGAATATCTGCTCGTCGGTTTCGTCGAAATCCCCATCCTGCGAGAAATCGCACCACGCGTTGAGATAGCCGGCAGTCGAGGCGGCCACTTCGATCGTTGTGCTCTCGCCCGGCGACAGGGGGGAAGTGAACACGACGCCGTCGTCGTCATCGGTGCCTTGTGTATCGTCTCCGGTCGCCGATGCGTTGGGTTTTCCATCCGCCTCGATGTCGGCGGCGCTGCCCAGGAAGACGCCAGCGACCTTTGTGTGCCTGGCGCCGTCGTTGGCCAGGAGTGTGTTGTAGGAATCTGGGGCGTCGCCGAAATCCATTCCGCTAACCCCTATGACGCACGCGTCGCACGAGGTCCCGGGGCCGAGCCACAGCCAGGCGCTTGGGCAGTCCTCTTCCAGGGTGAGCGAGCACTGACCGGTCAGCGGATTGCAGCAGGCGCCCTCCTTGGCCTGGCATTCGTGCATCGCGCCGCGGAACAGATACGCGTTCTTCCCACGGACGTCAATCGAGACCCATTCCGGGTTGTACTCCTCAATGGTGTGACTGTAGACCGGTTCGACCGTCCCTATGTACCAGTTGTCGATGAGGTACAGCCGCCGGCTCGACATATACGGGGTTTCCTGATCCGCGGTCGGGGTATCGCTGGGCAAAGGGGGGTGGTTCAGACCGAGCTGCGACCAGGCGCCCGTGGCCCAGTTGAAGTTGACCTCAACGTAGGTCGTCTGGCTCGGGTCGACCGGCTTGATGTAGACCTCATAGTTGAGAAAGCCCTTTCGGTCCGTGCTGTACGGGGCATTGTAGTACCACTGGCGGTACCAGCCGGTCTGGGGATAATAGTACCATGTGCCGTCATTGTAGCCGTGACCGTCGCCCGTCTGGAAGTTGCCGTCTGTGTCGAGGGCGATGCGGAACCATGATCCGGGGTACGTGTTGGGGTCTTCATAGTCCCTTTGCTGCGCCACCGCGGAAGGTAGAGCGACGAACAAGAGCATTGCGGCCATCCACGGAATCAACCTGTCGGCTTTGAATTGGCTCATGTGCATATTCTCCCATCCCAAGTGATCCACAGACCTATGCTTCGGATGCGATCGCTCCGGCCGCACTTGGGCACAGTCCGGTGGCGTCCGATTCTCGCATCGAATCGGCGTTCTTGTGGGTCGTCTGGAGCAAAATGCCGGGGACGCGGACCTTCAAGTCGCGGGAGATTTGCGATCGTCCGAGAATGTCTGCGCGTGTCATTGTAGAGGCCGGCCCTTGCTTCGCGTCGTCGTCGGCTCTGCGTAACGACGATGTCCGCTGTCGGGCTGCCGGTCGTGGGGGAAGGTCCGAGATAATCGGAGCAGTGCGTTGCGGATTCCGTTTCCGGGGCTTCCCTGTCTGAGAACTTCGATGAACCCACGTCTTTTGCTGATGTATAAGCCTTGTTCCGGGGTTCGTCAGGGCGGCGAGGTCCCGGCGGAATCCGTGTAAGATCGAGGGCGCAATGATCCAACCCGAGCGGGTCAAACGGCTGAATCGAAACCCGGTGCAGGCCGGCCGGTATGTATTGTATTGGATGCAGGCGGCACAGCGTTGCGACTTCAACCACGCGCTCGAATACGCCATCGACAGGGGCAACGAGCTCGGTAAGCCTGTCGTGGCTGCGTTCGCTCTGACCGCCGGTTTTCCCGAAGCGAACGCTCGACACTATCATTTTATGCTGGAGGGACTGCGGCAGACGCAGGCAGGCCTCCGCGATCGGGGCATTCGGATGGTCGTGTGTTCGGGCCCACCGGCGAGTTGCATTCCGGCTCTGGCCAAGAAGGCGTGCTGTGTGGTCATGGACGCCGGTCATTTGAGAATTCAGCGGCAGTGGCGGGCCGACGTCGGTCGGGCGATCGAGTGTGCGATGCAGGAGGTGGAGACGAACCTGATCGTCCCGGTAGAGGAGGCTGCGGACAACGAGAACTACTCGGCCGGGACATTTCGACCCAGAATCCTTGCGAAACTCGGTTGCTACATGGTCGGGCTCAGGCGGCGAAAGGTGGTGAAGGATTCCCTGGGCCTGAGGTTGGACAGCCTGGATCTGAGCGATATCGCTCGCGTCGTTGCGGACCTCCAGGTCGATGGCTCGGTGGGCAGGACGCCGGGTTTTCGCGGCGGAGCCGACGAGGCGGGACGCCGACTGGAGGAGTTTCTGGCGAAGAAGCTCGACGACTACGCCACCCTGCGGAACGATCCCAACTGCGATGTGCAGTCGCATCTGAGTCCCTATCTGCACTTCGGCCAGATCTCGCCTTTGCAGGTGGCGATGGAGGTGAAACGGGCCTCGGGCAAAGGCGCGGATGCGTTTCTCGAAGAACTGATCGTCCGGCGGGAGTTGAGTTCGAATTTCGTCTATCACAATCCCCGATACGACCGCTTCGACTGTCTGCCGCCGTGGGCGATGCGAACGCTGAACTGCCACAGTCGGGACAAGCGGGAATACGTGTACTCGCAGGAGCAATTCGAAGCCGCGAGGACGCACGATCCCTACTGGAACGCTGCCCAGCGGGAGATGGTCTTGACGGGCAAGATGCACGGTTATATAAGGATGTATTGGGGCAAAAAGATCCTGGAATGGACGCGGACCCCTCGGGAAGCGTTTCGGATCGCCCTCTACCTGAACAATCGGTACGAACTGGACGGACGCGACCCGAATGGCTTCGCGGGCGTCGCCTGGTGCTTCGGCAAGCACGATCGCGCCTGGGCGGAGCGGCCCGTCTTCGGGATGGTTCGGTACATGAACGCCTTGGGGCTGAGACGCAAGTTCGACGCGGACGCCTACGTGAAGAAAATCGAGCGATTGGAGACCGGCGGGTAACTGAGTATGGCCAGGCGAGTCGTCATCACGGGGGCAACGGGATTCATTGGCCGGGCGCTGTGTCGGGCCTTGCATGGCGAGTACGAAGTCGTCGCCCTGTCGCGGGATGCGACGAGGGCGGTCGGGACAATCGGGACCTATGCGAGAATCTTCGAGTGGGACGGTCGGACCGCCAGCACGTGGGCCGGGCAGGTCGATGGGGCGTATGGAGTGATTCACCTGGCCGGCGAGAGCGTAGCCCAGGGACGGTGGACGCAGGCCAAAGTCGATAGCATTTTGAAGAGCCGAACGAACGGCGTGAACGCGGTCGTGGAGGCGGTTGTTGCTGCCAGGAACAAGCCTGCGGTCGTGATTCAGGGGTCGGCCGTCGGTTACTACGGGTCTCGCGGCGACGAGGTTCTGACCGAGGATTCTCTGCCCGGAGCGACGTTCCTCGCGGAGGTGTGCGAGCGGGCGGAACGGGTCGGTGCCGGGGTTGAGAAGGCAGGCGTGCGATATGTGGTGATCCGCACGGGCATGGTGCTCGGCCTGCAAGGCGGCGCTCTGCCCAGGTTGATGGCCCCGTTCCGGTTCCTTCTGGGAGGCCATATCGGCAGCGGAAGGCAGTGGATCTCGTGGATCGGCCTGGAGGATGAAGTCCGGGCGATCCGGTTTCTCCTGGAAAACCCACGGTTGGCAGGGGTTTTCAATCTCACGACGCCGCATCCGGTTACTATGAAGCAGTTCGTCCGCATCCTGGGCGGCGTTCTGCACCGACCCGCCTGGACGGTGCTCCCGGGCTTTGCAGTCCGGCTTGCGCTGGGGCGGATGGCGGATGAAGTGCTCCTGGCCAGCCAGAACGCGATCCCGAAGAGGCTGATTGACGCCGGATTCGAGTTCAGATATCCGGAATTGAGGAACGCGCTGGAGGCGGTCATTCACGAGGCCGACTGATCTTTTCGAGTCGGATCAGACGCGAAATCTCGACGACGTTTACCTGGCGAATTTGTCACTTGCGGAAAAAATCGCATCAACTCTATTTTGATGAGCATAATGCCTGTAATTTTTTGTGATTGAGTGAGCATAATATAAGTCGTTTGCTTATAAGAAGTTATGCTTGTGGAATTGTTGGGGCGTAGGCGGATGAGTTGCTGTGCGTTGTTGACAAGGTTTTGGAACCGACTTATAGTAAGCTTGCGTAGCGTTTGTGATTGCGAACACAAGCACGATGATTTTGTGATGGCCCGATATGAGATATCACAAGATTCCCGACGAGACAGTGCGGCGGTTGCCGATCTACTTGCGAGGTTTATTGATCTCGGCGGACCAGGGCTACGAGCACATTTCCAGTCAATTCCTGGCGGATTTTGTGGGGGTGCAATCTTCTCAAATCCGCAAAGACTTCTCCTATTTTGGCGATTTCGGCACCCGCGGGGTCGGGTATAGCATCGAGAAGCTGGTTCGCGAGATCAAAAAGATCCTGCGTCTCGACGCGACGCGACAGGTCGCCCTCGTGGGCGTCGGCGATCTGGGGTCGGCCCTGTTGACCTATTCGGGGTTTGGGTCGTATGGGCTTGACATTGTCGCAGCCTTTGACGTCGATGTGCAGAAAATCGGCACGACCATCAACGGGATTCAGATCGAGGATTGGTCGGAGATCGATGATCTGGAACAGCGGGGCATCATGCTGGCGATCGTCGCGGTGCCGCGGGCGGCCGCTCAATCGACGATCGACAGACTGGCTGGGGCCGGAATTCGAGGAATCCTGAACTTCGCCCCGTGCAGGGTTGTTGCGCCCCCGCGGATCAAGATCATCACACTGGACATCGCCATGGAAATGGCCCGCCTGCCTTACTACATGCCGGCGGGGGGATCGAGTGAGCGTCCTATGGCGGGCGACGGCCCGCAGCAGGGAATATCGTGACGTGAACGAACAGCTTTCGAAGTTTTTGGAGCCGGGATTGTCCCATGAGTGTGAAGAAAATTACGAAGAATGGTTTCGCGAGCTTCGTCGATGCCCTGATCCAGGCGGAGAACGTCATCGGGGTCCAGGCGAAGGGTGACCGGTTCGATTTCGCCCCGCTCGAGTCGGGGAAAGACCTCCGTCTGGACTACGATGTGACGCTCCTGCCGCCCAAGAGGTTCTTTCTGCCGCCGACGGAGGTGCTCCTGACCTACGAGATCGGCGGGGCTTACGAGTCCCAGATCAACAGTCAGAAGTTCATTCTGCTGGGGGTCCATCCATACGACATGATCGCCATCAACCAGATGGACGAGTTGTTCCGGCAGGACAACTACGACACCCACTACATGACCCGGCGGAACAACGCGACGATCATCGCCTGCGACGTGGTGAGAGCCTCCGAACACGTATTTGCCTCCTGCATGAACACCGCGGTCGTCAGGAAAGGGTACGATATCCTGCTGACGGACATCGGAGACGGTTACGTCATGGAAGCCGCCACGCCGAGGGGCGAGGAACTGCTCGGCAAGGCCAAAGGGGCCGTCGAGGCCGATACACAGGCTCTGGGCATGCGGGAGAAGGTCTGGGCTCACAACCGGCGGGCGTTGAACAAGCACCAGCTCAAGTGCGACCCTGCGTATCTGCCGCGTCTGCTGGCCAAGGCCTACAAGCACCCGGTCTGGGAGGAGCGGGCCAAGACGTGTTTCGCCTGCGGTTCCTGCAACCAGGTGTGCCCGACCTGCTACTGCTTCAACGTCCAGGACGACGTGAACTGGGATCTCAAGACAGGCCAGCGAGCCCGCGCCTGGGACGGCTGTCTGCTCGACGGGTTCACCAAGTGCGCGCCGGATCACGAGTTTCGCAAGGCCCGCGCGGACCGCTTCCGGCATCGGCTGTATCGCAAGGCGATGTATGTGCCCCCGAAGATCGGTGGCGAGATCGCCTGCGTCGGTTGCGGCCGGTGCGTCGGTGCGTGTCTGCCCAACATCGCAAATCCCGTTGATGTGTACAACCGTCTGATCGACGACCTGGGAATAGGCTGAGAGAATTTATGATTTACGATTTCTGAATTCTGATTTGGCTTTCGTCCTCACCAAAATCGTAAATCGAAAATCGTAATTCGTAAATAGGAAGGAGCTACTGATGTGTGAGTGTTGTACTCAGAAAAAGGACATCTATCTGCCGCAGTTGGCGACCGTTGCGGATATCAACCAGATGAACGTGACGGAGAAATACCTGCGGCTCTCGATGGACGACGGTCAGTTCGACTACCTCCCGGGCCAGTTCGTCGAGGTCTCCATCGCCGGCGTCGGGGAGGCCCCGCTGACGATCAGCTCATCGCCCACCCAGAAGGGCGGTTTCGAGCTGGTCGTGCGGAAGATCGGAAACGTCAGCGGCGCCATCCACAACCTCA
>CAZDTD010000003.1:61798-65539 GCA_964507995.1 uncultured Pirellulales bacterium
TTCGAGCTGGTCGTGCGGAAGATCGGAAACGTCAGCGGCGCCATCCACAACCTCAAGAAGGGCTCCAGGGTGGGCATTCGCGGTCCGCTGGGCCAAGGGGTCTATCCGGTCGAGGAGGCCAGGGGCAAGAACCTGGTTTTCATCTGCGGTGGCATCGGCCTGGTCCCCCAGCGATCGTTCATCAACTATGTGCTCGACAACCGCAGCGACTACGGCGACGTGGCGATCCTCCAGGGCACGAAGAACTACGATTTGCGGCTGTTCACGTCCGAGATCGAAGCCTGGAGCAAACGCGGCGATGTGCAGGTGCTCGAAACGCTGGACGAAGAGTGTCCGGCGTGGAAGGGCAATGTCGGCGTCGTCACCAAGCTGATCCGCAAGGTCGAGATGGACTTGAAGTCGGCGAAGATCCTGGTCTGCGGCCCGCCGGTCATGTACAAGTTCGTGCTCATGGCCCTGGAAGAGTACGATGCGCCTCGCGAAAACATCTTCCTGAACCTCGAACGAAAGATGAAGTGCGGCGTGGGCAAGTGCGGGCATTGCCAGATCAACAATGTGTATGTCTGCATGGACGGTCCGGTGTTTCGATATTCCGATTTGGCTTCTCTGCCGGAGGCGATTTAACAATGGCAAAACCCAAGATTGCGATATTCGACTTCGCTTGCTGCGAAGGGTGCCAGCTTCAGATTGTTAACCTCGAGGAGGAGATCCTCAGCTTGCTCGGAGGCGCGGACGTCGTGGAGTGGCGCGAGGCGATGAGCGAGAAGAGCGACGAATACGACATTGCCGTCATCGAAGGGTCAATCACCCGCCTGGAGGACGAGGAGAGGCTCAAGCTGATCCGTAGCCGGGCGAAGGTGCTGATCGCCCTCGGCGCCTGTGCGACCATCGGCGGCATCAACAAACTCAAAAACAACTTCGACGACCTCGATGAGGTGAAGAAGTGCGTCTACGGCAGGGCCGCGAGCAAGCCGCACCTGCACACCGGTCCGACCAAGGCGGTCGACGAGGTCGTCCAGGTGGATTTCTATGTCCACGGCTGTCCCATCGACAGAAAGGAGTTTACCTACATCGTGCGGTCGCTCCTGATGGGCAAGAAGCCCGAGATTCCCGACTACCCGGTCTGCGTCGAGTGCAAGGCCAAAGGCAATCCGTGTCTGTGGGAATACGACCAGGTGTGCCTGGGCCCGATCATCCGGGCCGGCTGCGGGGCGCGGTGCCCGTCGAACGGGTTCCGCTGCTTCGGCTGCCGCGGCTATACGAGCAATCCGAATGTGGACGCGGCGAAAGACGTCATCACTCGTTACGGTCTGAACGTCGATGACCTCAAGACCAAAATGGTTCTCTTTGGAAGTATGCAGGAGCCTACGATCTATGAGTAAAGGCACAGTCAACATAAGCGTGCATCACGTTACCCGCGTGGAAGGGCACGGCAACATCGTCCTGAACGCCAACAACGGCAAGATCGAGAAACTCGAGTGGCAGGTCCCCGAAGCCCCTCGGTTCTTCGAGGCCATGGTTCGCGGACGCAGCTACGAGGATATCCAGACGATCGTCAGTCGCATCTGCGGCATCTGCTCGATCACGCACTCACTGGCGTCGACCAAGGCGGTCGAGAACGCCATGGGAATCCAGGTTTCCGAGCAGGCCGACAAGGTCCGCATCCTGATGCACTACTCCGAGCAGTTGCAGAGCCACATCCTGCACGTCGGTTACCTGGCGGCTCCGGACTTCTTCGGCGTGCCGTCGGTGGTGCCGCTGGTAGGGATGGCTCCCGATGCGGTCAAGACGATCATTGGGCTGCACCGTCTGGCGAACGAATGGTCGGACCTGATTGCCGGGCGGACCACGCACCCTGTGACGCTCAAGCCGGGCGGGCTGACAAAGTTCCCCACCGAGAACGAGCTTCGCACACTGCAGGAGCGGCTCAAGAAGAGCATGGGCGACCTGAAGGTTGTTGCTGAGGTGGTCCTTTCGGTGGCCGGCAAGATCCCGAATTTCCAGCGGCCCACGGAATACGTCTCGCTCAAGCAGGACAATCCGCCGACGTACACCTTCTATCACGGCGAGATCACCTCGACGGACTACGACGGCGCCGTGGCGATCAACGACTGGAAGACGGTGGCCAACGAGTACGTCAGCGATCAATCCACCGCCAAGTGGACGAAGTGGCATCGCAAGTCCTACGCGGTGGGCGCGCTGGCCCGGTTCAACAACAACGCGGAGTTGCTCTCGCCGACGGCCAAGGCCGTGGCTAAGATGTTCAACCTCCAGAAGGGTTGCTGCAATCCTTATCTGAACACGGTCGCCCAGCTTGTCGAGGCCGTGCATGTGGTCGAGGTCAGCATTCAGATGATCGACGAGTTGCTGACCAAGGGGATCAGGCCCGAGACGGTCCGGACCTCGCCGAAGGCAGGCAAGGCCAGCGGCTGCGTGGAGGCCCCTCGCGGCATCCTATTCCACGAGTACGAGTTCGATCGCAAGGGCAACTGTGTCGGCGCGGATATCTGCATCCCGACGAACCAGAACCACGCGAGCATCCAGGAGGATTTCGAGGCCCTCGTGTCGCAGATCATCGACGAGCCCGAGGACCAGATCCGACTCAAACTCGAGATGCTTGTTCGGTCGTATGACCCCTGCATCTCCTGTTCGACGCACATGCTCGACGTGCAGTTTGTCCGGTGATGGATGATGGATAACAGATGATGGATGATTGAAGAATGGCTCCCATCGATAATCCATCATCCATCATCGGCAACCAATCTGCGAAGCAGTCTGTCGTGGTGTTGGGGCTGGGCAATCCGCTGATGGCGGATGAAGGAATTGGGGTCTATCTGGTCGAGCGGCTGACCGAGTCCGCTGGGGGCTATCCCGAGATCGATTTTCTCGACGCCGGGACCGGCGGACTGGCGGTGTTGCACGCCATCGAAGGACGGCAGAAGGCGATCTTTCTGGACTGTGCGTACATGGGGCAGGAACCGGGATCAGTCCGACGGTTTGTGCCCGAGGAAGTCCGCAGTGCGAAGGTCCTCGCCCACCAGTCGCTCCACGAGGCGGACCTTCTGCGGATCATCGACATGGCTCGACAACTCGGCCAGGCCCCCGACGAGGTCGTGATCTTCGGCATCGAGCCCGAACGGGTCGAACCCGGCTTGGGACTCAGCCCGACTCTGATGAACAGGATCGAAAGTTACCTGACTGTGATCGAGCGGGAATTGAAGGCATAGCGGCGAAGGCTCGCAGGGTGTCCGGGCGACAGTTCCTTCTCTGCAAGCCGCGCATCACAAATGAAGACAGGTTTGAGAATTTCCCAGGGAGGCAAAATGGGACAAGGCAAGATTCTGATTGTCGATGACGATCCGGATATCACCGAAGCGATGACCGTCGTTCTGGAGAACAAAGGCTACGAGGTCCGCAGCGCCCTGGACAGCGATCAGGGCCTGGATCGTCTGAAAGAGGCCCGGCCCGACCTGATCATTCTTGACGTGATGATGAGGACCTCGCAGGAGGGCTTTGAATTTGCCCGCGAGATCAAACAGAACGCGCAGTTCAAGGACATCCCCATCCTCATGTTGACCGCAGTCAAGCAGAAGAAGGGGCTGGATTTCGAGTCTGCGGCCGGCGACGAGACCTGGCTGCCCGTCCAGGCGTTTCTCGACAAGCCGGTCAAGCCGGACCTGCTCATCGAGAAGGTCCAGGACCTGCTCTCCGCTCACGAGGCGTGAGCAGAGAGATTTACGA
>CAZDTD010000003.1:65639-74863 GCA_964507995.1 uncultured Pirellulales bacterium
GAGAAGGTCCAGGACCTGCTCTCCGCTCACGAGGCGTGAGCAGAGAGATTTACGAGTTATGATTTACGATATGGAATATGGAAAGCCTCCTCGAAAGCACCAGTTTGGCTCAGAGGGCGATGGTTTGCGGATCTTCGACGAGTTCTACCGGGCCCAGAACGCTCGTGAGACGGAACGGGACGGGACGGGGCTCGGTCTGGCGTTTGCCCGGCAGGTCGTCGAACGCCACGGCGGGCGGATCTGGGTCGAGGGCAACCCGGGCGGCGGCAGCGTATTCACATTCACTCTTCCGGTGCGTCCCCCCGGCGGCGGAGGCTGAATGGCCGTTCGGCCGGCGCTTCGAGGATGAACATGACGTCTGCATCGCTGTTGTTGAAGGTCTACTACGAGATGCTGCACGATCGCATGCAGACGGACCGGTCCCGGCTTCTCCTGGGGATCGACGGGGTGCTGGCCGAAGAGATTGCCAGACAGCATTTCTGCGGCATCGACGGCGAGAAACTTTCGGCGTATCGCGAAACCTGCGAGGCGTTCATCGACGAGCGGCTCGAGACCTACAACCCCATCGGAATTCAGTATACCTTCGGCAATACCCCCTCCCGCACGGCGGCGGAGCTGGAGTTCCAGCTCAACTGGTACGACAGCAGGAGTGAGTTCGCCGACCTTGTCGCGGCGGCTCGCGCCCTGGCCGAGGAGGCGATGTCCGATGACAGGCTGCGAGCCTTGGCCGGCGAATTGATCCGCCGGGTCGGCGCCTTTCCCGACCGGAGCATCGTCGCCACCTACCGTGAAGAGCCCACCCTGCAAAAACTGCCCGATTACATCGTTGCCTGTGCGATTGAAAAGATTGTCTGCGGCCGCGAACCGGCGCCGGAGAGGTTCTGAACGCGGGATGTCGATCCTTTCCCTGTGCGGAACCGGCAATCGCCGCGACGCATTGACGCGAGCCCCTCATTTCGGGTATAATAAGCGCGTTTCGCTTGCACCTCGGGAGGGTGTTTCAAAGCTCGGTACATGGATCGCCGTAGAGACCCCGAGGCGGGGTGTTCAGTTTGGGATAAAGGTCGAGAATGCGCATCTTCGTCACTGCATATCCGTCTCTCCTGTTGTCTGTACTTGTCTCTTCCCTTGTTTTTGCCGGCGGATCGAACGCCAACGGCCATTCCTGGCCGGTGGTTCTCAACGAGTTGATGGCGGGCAACGACAGCTTCGTCTTGGACGACCGTGGCGATTATGACGATTGGATCGAGCTTCACAACTCTGGGCAGGAGGCCATCGATGTGGCCGGTTACTACCTGAGCGACGATCCGGCCAACCCGGCGAAGTGGCAGATTCCCGCGTCGGACTCGCTTGCGACGACGATCCCGGCCCACGGTTACCTGCTCATCTGGGCCGACGAGGAGCCCGGCCAGGGACCGCTCCACGCGGGTTTCAAACTGGCCGCCGGTGGGGAATCCGTCACCTTGTACGATCCTGCGATGGCCCTGCTCGACGAGGTGGCTTTTGGCGGACAGGCTCCCAACGAATCCTATGCCCGGATTCCGGATGGCGACGGTTCGTGGCAGGTCTGTGCGAGCCCGACGCCGGGCCAGGGCAACGATTCGGACCCTGCCGTCGTTGTCATCTCGGAAATCATGTATCACCCCCGGCACAAGTCGCTCACTTCGGAGGACACCGCCCGGGAGTGGATCGAGATCTTCAACCCGGGTGCCGAACCGGTCGCGTTGGCCGGCTGGAAGCTTGCGGATGCGGTCGATTTTGTGTTTCCCGACGTCAGGTTGGAGGCCGGCACGTACCTTGTCGTCGCGGCGGATGCCGATACGTTCCGGGCGCAGCATCCCGACGTGACGAACGTAGTCGGGGGCTGGGCCGGCTGGCTGAGCAATTCCGGCGAGAGACTGACGCTGGCCAACGCCGCCGGAGCGGTGGTGGATTCGATCGAGTACGCCGACGAAGGCGACTGGGTGGTGCGCGAGTTGGGACCGGCGGATAAGGGGCATCGGGGGTGGCAGTGGTCGGACGAGATGGACGGCGGGGGCAAGTCATTGGAGTTGATTGATGTCGCTGGGCCGAACGAATTCGGCCAGAACTGGGCGGCCAGCCTGGAGAGCGACGGGACGCCCGGACGGGCCAATTCGGTCGCGGCGAGCGACAGCCCGCCGATGATCTCGGAGGTGCGGCACAACCCGCTGATCCCGAAGCCCGACGATTCCGTCACGGTGACGGCGCGGGTGATCGATGGGGCCATCCCGCAGGCGAGCGTTCGACTGCGATACCGTCAGGATCACTCCTCCTATACAACTGCCGACAGCTATCCGCAGGCGAATCCCGACGATTTTACGGTTGTCGCGATGTTCGACGACGGGACCCACGACGACGGCCATGCCGGCGACGGTGTGTATGGGGCCCAGATTCCCCCGCACGCAGACGGCGCCGTCGTCGAATTCTACGTCGAAGCTTTCGATGGCGACGACCGGCGCCGCACGTGGCCGGCCCCCAGCCTCGTGGACGGCCAATGGGAGCAGGTGACGAATGTGCTCTATCGCGTGGATTCGGCGCTGGACGCGGACAGCTATTGGCAGATCGGAGGCAGGCCGCTGTATTACGTCGTCATGACGGAGATGGAGCGAGGCCGGCTCGCCCGGATCGGCAGCCGAAGCAATGGAGAAGAGGACACCAACGCCGCGATGAACGCCACGTTCATCAGCATCGACGGCACGGGTGCATCGCTTTGCTACCGGGTGGCGGTCCGCAATCGCGGTCACGGCACGCGCTCCGGTCCCCCGAACAATTTCCACGTTGGGTTTCCCCGCGATGGTCTCTGGAAAGGCCGCAGCGCGATCAACTTCAACTGCCGGTACACGCACGTGCAGATCCTCGGCAGCGCGATCTTTCGCATGGCGGGCATCGCGACCGCCGATGCCGCCGCTGCGGAGTTGCGGATCAACGGCGCCGATCTGGCCCAAACAGGCGGTTCCATGTACGGCGTCTATGTCCGTCTGGACGCATTCGACGACGATTTCGCCGAGCGGCACTTCCGGGACGATCCCAACGGCAATCTGTACACGTGTTATCGCCTCGATTCGGGTGCGGCCGAGGCCGAGTTACGCTATGAAGGTCCCGATCCCAACGCCTATCGGGATCGCTACTTCAAGGCGAACCACGTCGCCCAGGACGACTGGTCGGACCTGATCCACATGGTGGATGTCCTCAACAATGCGCCAGAGGCCACGTATCTGCAGGTGGTCGGCGAAGTCATCAATCTCCGGCAATGGCTGCGATACATCGCGGTCGATTCGCTCCTGTTGAACTACGAAACCGGTCTGAACATGGGCATGGGCGATGACTATTACCTGTATTGCGGCGCATGGGACCATCGCTTTGTGCTGGTCCCGCACGATCTGGATACGATCCTGGACCAGGGAAATGCTCACGCGAGCATCGATCTGAGCGTGTTGTCCATCGTGGAAGGCGCGCCCGGGCGCAACGGCGTTCAGGGCTTGAAACGGCTGTTCGACCATCCCGAGGTCGTCGCCCTTTACCACAGCGAATTAGCCGATCTGATCGACACGGTCTTCTCGCCGGAGCGGTTCGATCCGCTTGTGGACCATGTGCTCGGCGGCTGGACGCCGGAGGCGGTGCTCAGGGACATCAAGCAGTTCGTCGTGGAGCGCAATGCGGCCGTGCTGGCCCAGATTGCCTCAGCGGATACGAACAGCCTTCTTATGGGCAACGGCGATCCATCCGTGACGACAGCGTCCGCCGGGCAGTTGGTCATCAATGAGGTGCTGGCGAACAACGAATCGACCGTTGCCTGGGAGGGGGCTTTCCCCGATCTTGTCGAGTTGTACAACGGGAGTTCGCAGGCGATCAGCCTTTCTGGCGTGAGTCTCAGCGACGATCCGCAGCAGCCGACGAAGTTCGTCTTCCCCGCGGATGCGACGATGAACCCCGGCGAATACCTGGTTCTGACCGCGGACGAAAGCATCATGGCCTCTACGAACCACCTGGGTTTCGGACTCAACGCTGAAGGTGGCGGCCTTTCTCTGTACGACGCGACCGGCGAACGGATTGATTCGGTCGAATTCGGTTCCCAGGTTCCCGATTTGTCCCTCGGCCGCGTCGGGCCCGATGGCGCATGGCAACTGACGGTTCCGACGTTCGGCCAGGCCAATGTCCCGCAATCGCTCGGCGATCCCGGCGCGATCCGGATCAACGAGTGGCTGGCCAGCGAAAAAGTCCTCTTCGAGTCGGATTTCATCGAGCTGTACAATCCAGACCCGTTGCCCGTCGCTGTCGGCGGGTTCTACTTGACGGACTTGTCTTCCGTCAATCCTGGCCCGCGCCGGCTGAGGCCCTTGAGCTTCATCGCAGGCCAGGGGTACGTGGCCCTTGCTGCGGATGATGGAATCGATCCGGGCCACCTCGGGTTCAAGCTCTCCTCCGACGGCGATCTGATCGCCTTGTATGACGCTTCGTACAAACCGGTCGACGCGGTGATCTTCTTTCCGCAGACGACCGATGTCTCGCAGGGCCGGCTACCCGATGGGGCTTGGCAGTTCGAGTATTTCGTTCTCCCGACGCCCGGTTTGCCGAATGCCGGATTCCCTGAGCCCACGGTCACGACGTTTGGCCTGGTCCCGGAGGACGCCGCCAAACGTGCGATTGTTCCCACGTCGGCCGATCAGGTCGCGGACGACTGGAAATCCCGCCTGGACTTCGACGACTCGGCCTGGCTGAGTGTTTCAGGACCGCCCGGGGGAGTCGGGTATGAACGCAGCACAGGGTATGAGGATCTGATTGGCCTGGACGTCGAGGAGGCCATGTCTGGGCTCTATACGGCGTGTTACGTTCGTGTCCCGTTTGCAGTCGAGGGCGACCCGAAAGAGGCCTTCAGCGAACTGTATCTGAACGTCCGATACGACGACGGCTTCGTGGCCTGGCTCAACGGCGAGGAGGTGGCTCGCGTCAATGCCCCTACGCCGCTTCAGTGGGATTCGCGCGCGACCGCCAACCATGAGGCGAGTTCCTCGGCGTTCGATGAGGTCCTCGACCTGTCCGATCGCATGGATCTGATCCACGCGGGCGACAATCTGCTCGCCATCCAGGCGATGAACAACTCGACGACCAGCACCGATTTTATCATTTCCGCGGCTCTCGAAGGACAGAAGGCAGAGAGCGGCGGCGGCGACTACCCATATTGGAACGAACTGGACCTGCTGAATGGCCTGCGCGTGACGGAACTGATGTACAGTGCCCTCGAGGGCGACGTGCTCGATTACATCGAGCTGCAGAATGTCACGACATCGCCGCTCGATCTGACCGGCGTTCGCTTCACGGCGGGGATTGATTTCACCTTCCCGGCGATGCCCCTGGCTTCCGGCGAGTGTGTCGTCGTGGTAGAGGACCTGGCGGCGTTCCGCGAACGCTACGGCTCCGACATCCACGTGGCTGGCCGGTACACGGGACGCCTGAGCGACAGCGGCGAGACCCTCGTCCTGAAGCTTGCTTCGCCTCTTGAAGCGGCAATCCTGCGGTTCCGCTACTCCGCTGCATGGCAGCCTGCCACCGATGGCGGCGGCGTGTCCCTGGTTGTCAAGGACGCCACCGCCGCCCCTGCGAGTTGGAACGAGCCCGAAAGCTGGCAATCCTCGTCACCCAGTCCGGGCAAACCCTGACCCGGATTGCCGAGCGGAATCAGTCTTTCGCGTACAGGGCCGGTTCGCCTGTCGCGGCGGGATTTGCGTTCAGCTCCTTGCAGGAATCGAGGGCCGCGACGATGGTTTGTGCGTCGGAGGCCTCTATGCAGTAGATCTGCCCGCCGGTTTGCTCGTGCTGGGCCGCAATCTGCGTCCAATTCGCCACGTACTTCTCGTACGCCTTCCGCTTGAAGGCCTCCTTCGTTCCGAGCGACTCGATCTCGTCCGGATTCCAGTACTTGAGGATCAGATTCTGATCCTTCAGGAAGAACTCGACGCTGACGAGGTTGTTGTCGATCCTCAGAACGTGGTTCATGTTCACGACGGTGTAGCCTCTTGCTTGCAGATACTGCCGAATCGTCTGGATTCCATCCGGCGCCCTGGAGATGGGGCGACCAGTGGGCTTCGGGATCGGGCAGACCCTTGGTGGCCGCGACGGAACAGGGCAGGGCTCGTTCACGTAGACTGGACCATAGTATCTGCAAGGCATGGCGTATCCGTAGTACTGGACAATTAGTCCGGAACTGCTGTAGCTCAGCAGGTAGGGCGTATAGCGGACCCCTTCCGGGACGAGCCCCGAGTGCCTGTAGTTGAAGGCCTGGGAAGAATACTCGGTGCCGCCCGGGACGAAGCCGGAACTGCGATAGCTGAATGCGTAGGGTGAATAGTGCGTGCGATACCGCGGCGAAACGTAAAAATGCCTGGCGTCGGCGATGCCCGGCGTCAATGCCAGCAGCGCCAGCCAGAGTGAAGTCCTTTTCATGGGGTTTTCCTTTCCTCAGAGATGAAGTTTTCCAGTCCCTTGTCATCATCTCCTCCCCCGCCCGAGGCATCATCCACACGATGCATCGGGCCAAGTACTCAGACGCCTTGCCGTGCGTGTCCTCCTTTCGTTGCCCGAGGCAACTAAAGATACCCAGCTTAACTAAGGGTGCAGTATCACACTCGCTCGGTTTGGGTTACTGATATTATCGTTTCCCGAGTGAAAGGTTCTTTAGGCTTTTTGCTCAATCCTGAACGAGTTGCGCATTCAAACGAATCGTCCGGCCTTTCCCGGCGCCGATCTGTACGGTCTTGTCGCCGTATCGCACGGTGGCTGGCGCGCCGGTTGCGCTCCGGATGGTCGCCTCGGCGAGCCGGCCATTTTGCCAGGCCATATCCACCTCGAAGCCGCCCCGGGCTCGCAGGCCTTTGACCTGGCCGCTGGACCATTCGCTCGGCAGGGCAGGCAGCAGGTGGATCTCCCCTGTGTGGCTCTGCAGGAGCATCTCCGCGATTCCCGCGGCGCCGCCGAAGTTGCCGTCGATCTGGAAGGGCGGGTGCGTGTCGAACAGGTTCGGAAGCGTGGATTTGGCCAGTAGCGCCACGACGTTCTCGTGGGCCTTCTGGGCGTCGAGCAAACGAGCCCAGAAGTTGATGATCCAGGCCCGGCTCCAGCCGGTATGGCCGCCGCCGTGGGCGAGACGATACTCCAGGGACTTTCTCGCGGCAGCAGCCAGTTCCGGCGTCGTAGCCACGGTGATTTGCCTGCCCGGATGCAGGGCGAACAGGTGCGACGTGTGCCTGTGACCCGGCTCGGCCTCTTTGAATTCCTGCGACCATTCCAGGAGCCGGCCGTCGGAACCGATCTGCGGTCCGAGCAGCCGCTGACGGACGCTGCGAACCCGTCCGACGAATTCATCCTCGATGCCCAGTACCCTGGCGGACTCCAAGATGTTCGTGAACAGGTCCCAGATGATCTCCTGATCCATCGCAGGTCCCATGCACAGGGAGCCTCGCTGGCCGTCGGGCGTGATGAACGCGTTCTCGGGCGAATTCACCGGTCCGCTCACTAACTTGCCGGTTTGGGGGTCCTCGACGAGGAAATCGAGATAGAACTCTGCCGACTCCGCGAGGATGGGCCAGGCCCGTTCCAGGAATTGCCGGTCGCCTCCGAACGCGTAGTGCTCCCACAGGTGCTGGCAGAGCCATGCCCCTGCGGCGGGAAACAGCCCCCAGCCGGGCGCTTCGCCGGGTGAGGTGTACCCGAAGACGTTCGTGATCGTGTGGACCGTCCAGCCGTCCGCGCCGTAGTGTACTTTGGCCGTCCTGCGGCCGCTGGGGCGCAGCGAGTCGATCAGATCG
Organism: uncultured Pirellulales bacterium; assembly: GCA_964507995.1. GTDB lineage: Bacteria > Planctomycetota > Phycisphaerae > Sedimentisphaerales > Anaerobacaceae > PLanc-01. The sequence goes on from CAZDTD010000003.1 coordinate 73,463, forward strand.
AACAGCGGCTCGTGACACTCCGCCAGGTTGCAGACCTCGGCAGGCCAGTAGTTCATCTGCACGTTGATGTTCGTGTGGTAATCCGCGTTCCAGGGTGTCTGAATCCCATCGGCCCAGATCCCCTGCAGGTTCGCCGGCAGGTTGCCCGGTCGGGAGCTGCCGATGAGCAGGTACCGACCGAACTGGAAGTACAGGACGATCAGGCCCGGGTCTGGCGTCCCGTTGCGGAGGGCCTGGATTCGCTCGTCCGTCGGCGTCTGTCCGGCCGATGTGCCTGCGTCGCCCAGATCGAGACTGACGCGTCGAAAGAACTTGCGATGGTCCGCGACGTGCTTGTCCCGCAGGTCTCGATAGGACTCGCTCACTGCCTTTGCGATCTGCACGGCTGTGGTTTCCTGCGGGTCGTCGCCCCGGTAGTCGGGCGGATGGAGCTTGTAGTCGGTCCCGGCGGCGAGCAGGAGCGTGACCGCGTTTGCGCCTTCGATGCGGAGATTGCCGTCGGCGGTGCTCGTCGCGCCGCCTTCGGCCACGGCGCGCAGGCGAGCGACGTACTTGATTCCGCTGCTCCCATTGCAGCCGTCGTCCATTTGCCCGGTCATGGTCAAGCCGTCGGGCCCGTCCGCGACGGTGGCGAATCGCTCAGGTCGGGACAACTGCGCCGTGAGCGTGATCCGACCGGGCTGGTCGCAGGTCAGTCGTACGACGAGAACCTGATCGACCGCGCTGGAGAAGACCTCTCGTGTGAACGTTGCATTGCCTTGGCGGAAGCTGACCGCGGTGACTGCGGTGTCGAGGTCCAACTCCCGGCGGTAGTCCGTTGCGCCTTCCAGACCCTCGAAGGTGAGGGACAGGTCGCCGAGCGTCTGGTAGCAGCCGTAGGGGCAGTGTGCGCCGCCGCCGGAGCCCGATCCTTTGCCTTTGCAGATCAACGTCCGGTTCGCCATCGCGTTGGCTTCGGCGTATTTCCCGTCGAAGATCAACCGGCGGATCTCCTGCATCGCCGGCAGGGCGTCCGGGTTGTCCGCATCCTGCGGACTGCCGGACCACAGGCTGATCTCGTTCAGTTGCAGGCGATCCTTTTCGACGCCGCCGAAGACCATCGCGCCGAGCCGGCCGTTCCCGACGGGCAGCGCCTCGGTCCACTCCCTGGCGGGTTGGTGGTACCAGAGTTTGAGATTCGTCCAGGAGCCGTTCTCATTCGCCACGCCGGTGTTTGCGACGATCGCGATCATCGCAACGATACACAAAAGCCATCGATTCTGTCTATACGTGTTCATTTATCTTTCCTTTCTGGGGGAGCCCTATTCCGTCGGCGAGAGGGTATAGATCTCGCCGGGTTCCGTCGAGAAGAGCACAACGTCCTTCATCGGACGTGACAACGCAGCGATTCGTCCGTCCTTC